>CAIKYO010000370.1 GCA_903831655.1 uncultured Burkholderiales bacterium | reverse complement strand
TCGGAAAATCCCAGGTGATGATGTTACTCAATTTCTTAAAAATGACTCTTGACTCTAGCAATCGACTTGATTGATTCAATAAGTTGAGACAATCCATTTTCAAAATAATCTTATTTCAGTAATCATTGATTTACTGAGCATCTCTTTCGAGTTAAAAGTTCATCTGGTTCAATAACAAAATCAAAATTAAAACGAATATTGACTTAGAACAAACATGTTCTATTGAAACACAATAACAATGACCTCAATTGAGTTGGTTATGGAGTAGCCAAACATCACTTGACTTAAAAAATGACGAATCAGGAGCAATCATGAACATATCAGTAGGAAGAACCGATCAAATATTGCGATTTATTTTGGGTTTGGCTTTGGTTGGCTTTACTTTGACCAATTGGATAGGAAGTTGGGGATGGATTGGCCTTATCTTGATTTCAACTAGTATTCTTAAAATTTGTCCTTTGTACACATTATTCAAAATAAACACCATTGGTAATAAAGAGATCAATTAGCAACCCTTATTGACCTTACAAAAAAGTAAAGCCATGTCAGAACAAAATTTGATTCAGCAAGAGCTTGAATTTTGCACACTTGATGTGAAAGGCATGACATGTGCTTCATGTGTATCCCGAGTTGAGAGGGCCATCAACAAGGTTCCTGGTGTAGAGGCGTCTACGGTAAACCTAGCCACTGAGCAAGTCAAAATCAGGTATCAAGCCGGGATAATACCTAGCCCAGATCACTTGATTGATGCCATCGTCAAAGCTGGATATGAGGCATCTGTTACTCCTTCTATGAGGAATACAAGATATCCGCAGAGGGAAGAATTTTGGGCCAGAGATGGTTTGGCAAGAGTAATTTTGAGTTTTTTACTTACCATTCCGCTGGTTCTTCCCATGACATTGATGCCCTGGGGAATTCATTTTTCTATACCGATCAATCTGCAACTATTTTTGGTAGTACCCGTTCAATTCTGGTTGGGTATGCGCTTTTACATTGGAGGATTTAAAGCGTTGCTTCAAGGTGAAGGAAACATGGATCTATTGGTGTCGCTTGGCACCTCGGCGGCATTTGGATTAAGTATTTACCTATTACTTAATGGACAAGAGCACGACCTCTATTTCGAGAGCTCATCTGTTGTGATCAGCATGGTATTGCTGGGTAAATGGCTTGAAACCCGTGCGAAGAGAAAAACCACGGGTGCCATTCGAGCACTTCACGAATTGTGGCCAGAAAGCGCCCATGTCGTTGACCCAGCCAACACTATTCATGATATTGCAATTGAACATGTTTTACCCAATGATTTGATCCATGTCTTTCCTGGTGAACGCATTCCCGTTGATGGAGAGATTGAATCTGGAATCAGCTCAATCGATGAATCGCTGATCACTGGCGAGAGTCAGCCTGTATCCAAAGCCAAAGGAGATAAAGTCATCGGCGGATCCATGAATGGAGAAGGACTCCTTGTCATCAAGGCTCAATCTGTTGGTGTTGAGAGTACGCTTGCAAAAATCATTCAATGGGTTGAAGACGCTCAACTACAAAAAGCTCCCATTCAAAAAACAGTTGATCAAATCAGTTCGATTTTTGTGCCAAGTGTGCTCTTGATTGCCATTCTCACTGCACTGGTTAACTATTATCAATTGAACTCTATACAAGAAGCAATCATCAGAGCGGTCAGCGTTTTAGTCATCGCATGCCCCTGTGCGCTAGGCCTTGCAACACCGGCAGCAATCATGGCAGGAACGGGTATTGCTGCGAGGTATGGCATTTTGATCAAAGACCCTGAGGTGCTAGAGATGGCTCACAGAATCGGGCTGATCGCTTTTGACAAGACCGGCAC
>CAIKYO010000369.1 GCA_903831655.1 uncultured Burkholderiales bacterium | reverse complement strand
TCTTTTAATTGCTAAATTTCAAGTTTCTTTAGCTATTGCGTTAGCTCCCATCATGATTCCATGGGCGATATGGAAGCCTACAGAATTCATCACTTCAAGTTGGTTAAATTTTTTATTAAAAGGTTCTTTTGTTTCACTAACAGTTATGTCAATAGAATTTACTTTGCGATCTAGTGTATCTAATTTAGCAACACTATCTGGATCTGTCCCAGTAGGAGTCAATGCCGCATTTGTTTATGGTGTCGTTACATTGCTTGCGATTTTGTATGCTCTTTTAATTTCAAAATCATATGAAATTGGATCAAGCTTAATCTCTGGGAATTTATCGCTCTTTAGATTTCAATCTTTACCATCATCGAACATTAGTTGAACTTCTGTATGTTAAAGATATTTTATGAATTAATTAATATTCATCTTGACATTAAAAAATCAAAAAGTACCGTTGATGTTTTGCAATTGAGATTTGCTGAAACAAAGCTGATTCGAAAAAATCCTTGGATTGCCATTCTCTCTGCTCTAGTTAGCGTTCAGATTAATAAGCCCTTGTGTATTCCTATTTTTTTTCTAGTTTTAATATTCAAAGTCGGTAGTCATTCAAAACTATTTTTCATGATAACGTCATGATCATCTTCAATCTTATCTAATCTACTATTCAGCCGTTGTACATCATTTTTGATTGCTTCAACTCTGCCATGAAATTCTTCCTGTTGTTTTTTCTTTTCTGCAATTGCCGCTTGTTGAGTGCTTCTTAAATTGACGCGGGAATCTTGACTATTCAAAGCTTTAGAAGCAACTTTTTCTTTTGAAATTTCTTGTGTAAGTTTATTTTCAATATTTTCAGAATTCTTTGGGTTAAGTGTGTCAATCGAACGTCCGATCGTGTTTGAGACTAGGGGTCCAATTTTTTGAATATTGGCGATATTTTTATTGCTTGGAACGAGTTGATTATTTTTTTGTGTTAAGTGCTCAGGTGTCTTTTGTTGAATTTTAGATTGTGAGTCATGGCTTAAGGCTTGGTGATTTTCTGTTGATTGCTCAGAATCAATTTTTTGATCATTTGAACCGTTGTTATCTACAGGTATCGACTGGTTATTGTTTTCGCCAATTTCAGTTTCGATGCCTTGAATATTTTCGGCACTTGGATTTTTAGAATTTAATTTTTGTTGATTATTTCCTGACTTTTCAATAACTACTTTTGCTTGATTGCGGCTTTGTTGATTGTCTATTTTTTGTTGATTGTCTTCAACTTTATCATGTTCTATAGATTGATTATTAACAGTTGAAGTTTCAATATCTATTGGTTCACTGTGATCGCTGCTTTTATTTGTAGGAATTGCAACTTTATTTGAATCTTGTTTATCAGTTGGTAGATCAACCTTGTGACCATCGTTAATCGCGGATGAATTAATTTTGGATTTATTTTCTTGTTGAAATTCTTCTTCTAATTTTTGATTATTTTCATCAATTGCTTTATCTTGAATAATTTGATGATTGGACTCTTGTTTATCTTGGATAATGCCGATTTGATGATTGGCAATTTGATCTGTTTCAAATTTTTGCTGATTCTCATCTGTTGCTTTTGACGCAATCCCGATGTTTTTATCTTGGATTTGATTTGAATTATTTTTTTGTGTGTTTGTAGATTGGCTACTTTCATCTACTGGCTGATGATTTTTTGATGTATCACTTACATCAATTTTTTGATTGTTTTCATCAATCTTTTTCGAGGTTTCTATCTTGGCTTGATTTAAACCGCCCGAAACTTGAACGTTTAAAAGCTCTGAATGATCAGATATGGCGCTTGAATCTATGTTTTGAAGGTTAGCCTGGTTTTGCTGTGTTTTTATTTTTTGAACATTTTCCTGTTGTTCACCGGCTGATATAGTTTCTTTATGATCTTTGCCATCTCTGTCGTTTGATATGGATTGGATGTTATTTTTCTCTTTCTGAACGCTTACCTTTAAGTTGTGTTCTTCAAAAAGATCCGTTGTTACTTTTTGAGTATTGTCTAAGATTTGATCCTTCTTGTGAATGCTCTGATCTTTATGGGTTTCTTTAATTTGTTCCAAAGCTTCTAGATGGCTTTTGAGTTCATTTTTGATTTTGTCTAGATCAGGTGCACCTATTTCTGCTGCCTCTGCTGGATTGATGAAATTATTTTTACCCTTGGCATTTAGAGAACCTGCCACGACCTCAACCATGCGTGGTGCATTACTTCTGATGATGGCGGGTTGTTTGTCTGACATTTTGTAAGTTTTCCCTGAGTAAGTTCTAATGGAATCGGATCATTTTGCATCAGCTTGATTCTTTAGTCCATGCGGACTCAAGTAAGCCCCATTTTTTTTACTTATAAAGTAATCATTTTTCAACTTATCTTTTCTATTGTGAATATAAATGTAACAATTATTCGTGAAAATTGATTATCATGAATGTCAAATCAATAGAAAATTTGATTATCAAGGCAGTTGATCATGGATACACCATCTAGCGAAGAAAGTTTCCTTATGCCCAATAGCGGAACCTTGACCAACTCTTCCACGAAAATTTTGTGCGTGGATGATGAGCCCAATATCCTCTCTGCTTTAAAGAGGATGTTTTCACTTGCGGGTTTTTCACTTACATGCGCAGATAGTGGACAAGAAGCGATTGAACTCTTGGAGCAACAAAAATTTCACATGGTGATCTCAGACATGAGAATGCCTAATATGTCTGGGGTTCAACTCTTTGAACAAATCAAGTTAACTCATCCTGAGATCATTAAGATTTTACTGACAGGATATTCTGACCTAGAAAGCGCAATTGCAGCCGTTAATCGCGGTGAAGTGTATCGTTATCTAACCAAGCCATGGAATGAGACTGAAATCATTGCAACTGTTCATTCTGGTATTGAGTATTTGAATTTAAAAGCTGAAAAAGAAAGGTTATTGGATATCACTCAAGCTCAAAACGCTCAGTTAAATGAGTTGATTGCCACTTTAGAGGAGAAAGTTCAAGATCGAACTCAAAATTTGACGCTTGCCAATCAAAAGCTCAAAGATTCTTATTTTTCGAGTATCAAATCCTTCTCTAATTTACTCGATCTGAGGCGAATGAAGTTATTGGATCATTCAAAATTAGTGGCAGATTTATCGATGAAGATAGCAATCTCAATGAATCTTGATACTGAAATCTGTCAGGAGCTATTTATCTCGGGTCTTTTGCATGACATTGGCAAGATTGGCCTTAGTGATAGGGTGCTTGGAACAAAAGTGTTCGAATTACCTCAAAGTGATTTAGATCTCTATAAAGCTCACTCTACCATGGGGAGTTCATGTTTAAGGGGTTTGGATGGCATGAAAAACATTACCGAAAACATCAAGTATCACCACGAGCGCTTTGATGGCAATGGTTTCCCTGAGGGACTTAAGGGAGAGAATATTCCCTTGGGAGCCCGTGTTTTGGGAGTTGTTGAGACATATTTTGAGTTGCTAGAAGGTGACCTCACGCAAAGCAATAAATCTTCCGTTGAAGCACAAACGATCATTTTGCGATACAAAAATTCGGCTTTTGATCCAACTGTTGTTGACCATTTTCTTAAAGTACTTAACGTTCAACAACGTCCTGGCGTTCAAACGGATTTTCAAATCAATGTCAAGCAAAATCCTAGTACCTCTCAACAACCCATATCAACACAGCAAAGCTCATCAACTGCGACAAGTCCCTCAAGAGCGATGTCCTCCAAAGAGCTCCAATCAAGCAACATGCGTCCAGGAAAAGGGCAAGAACCACTCAAAAAAATATTTACACTACAGTCGCTTTATGCAATGGTTGGCAAATTTGACCAAGCTCGTATATTGGATAAGAGAGATGAGGAGGGTGGGTTCTTATGGGTCAACACTGGGGTCAAAAAATTCAATCAGAACTCTGAGCTGGATAAGTGGCTCAAAAACAATCGATTTTTATACTCTGAATCACAATCAGCTTGGTATTTTCCATTTGACTGAAGATCCAGCCAACTGTAAGAGAATTCTTTAAAAACCTCATAGATGCCCTAATATATCTTCTATATTAAAGAGATATAGTCTCAGTATTTCAACCACTTAAACTCTCAAATCATGCGCAATATCTTTCTTAAATCCAAATTTATGATTTTCGTGTTTCTTGCATTGTTTATTGCAATATCAGCTCAAGCACAGACTGATGTGAAAGGTAAGACACAACTTCTTTGGCTTGGTCAATCTGGTTTCCGCATCAAAACTCCCGGTGGCAAGAGCATTGTCATCGATCCTTGGATTACTCAAGGACCTAGAGCACCAGCAGAATTTAAAAAGGATCTCTCTGCTTTGGGACATGTTGACTTTTTGCTTGTGACCCATGCGCACGTTGACCACTTAGCGGATGCCCCTGATATTGCAAAACTTAACCAATCGATTCTCTATGGTCCGGCCGACATGATCACTCCACTTATCACCTTGGGAATCATGCCAGCAAATTTGACTCATCGATTTAATAAATCAGGCTCGATAGAGCCATTTGCAGGCATCAAAGTCACTGCCGTTCATGCAGATCATTCCTCGCTGTTGGTGTTCAACAATCCCATTTCAGGTAAGGCTGAATCCCACCCCGCAGGCGAACCAGTGGGATACATCATTGAGCTTGAAAATGGTTTCAAAATATGGGATATGGGAGATACGGGACTCTTTCCCGATATGAAGTTCATCAGTGAGTACTATGCTCCTGATTTGGTCTTGATCCCTATCGGTGGTAATTTCACAATGGGTCCCACTGAGGCTGCTTACGCCATCAACAATTGGATCAAGCCCAAGATGGTCATGCCCATGCACTATGGCTCCAATCCATTGGCAAAAGGGACTGTTGCTGAGTTCTTAGACGCCATGAAAAACTCTAAGTCCAAAATCATTCAAATGACCGAGGGCCAAACGCTTGAGTTTTAAAGACATATCCAGTCTTTGCATCTTTGATTAAGCGTTTACTTTTAAATCAATCGCCTCTGCTGATGGTCTTACTTTAGGTCAGGGCAGGGCGATTTTGGTTTGCGAGGTCGAGGTAAACTTCTTTTTCATTCGATTTTGCACAATGACACTTGAATCAGTGAATTTTTCACTTTAAGATGTTTTTTTCAACGAATTATTTATTTTTTCATGCAGCTATACACATTTTTTCGCAGCGGAACTTCGCATAGACTTCGCATTGCTCTTAATCTAAAGCAATTGAATGTGGAGCACATTGCGGTGGATCTCAGAACTGAGCAGCATTTGAGAGCCGAATACCATGAGATTCACCCTCAAGGATTTGTTCCTGCTTTGAAAACACCTGGTCACTTATTGATTCAGTCTCCAGCCATTTTAGAGTGGCTTGAGGAAACCTATCCAACTCCAGCACTCTTACCCAAAGATCCATTTGATCGAGCGCATGTGAGGGCCATGGCGGCTTTGGTTGGATGTGACATTCATCCATTGAACAACAGAAGGGTACTCGAGCATCTGAGGAAGTCTTTGGGTAGCAGTGAAGATCAGGTCAATGCTTGGTGTGAAAAATGGATTGCCAGTGGTTTTGATGCACTGGAGCGTATTTTGAAAGATTCATCAAATAGGGGGCATTTTTGTTTCGGTGATTCCCCAACTTTGGCGGACGTTTATTTGGCCCCACAAGTTGAAAGTGCCAGGAGATTTAAAGTTGACATGAATCAATGGCCGATCATCAAAGCAATTGATGAACACTGCTTGACGCTTGACGCTTTCCATCGTGCTTCACCTGCACTTCAACCCGATGCTTGAATTCAGTGTGTTCTACCAAGGTTCGCCCTCATGAGCATTGAATATGCTCAACGAGGACTCATTGGGGTATTGACGCCACAATCAAACACGACTGTAGAGCCTGAGTTTTGGGCCTTGTTGCCCCCAAAAATTACGGCATTGAATGCTCGAGTCACCTGCGAAAGTTCTGATATGCAAAGTCGATTGGTTCATTACATTGAACATTTAGACGATTTTTGTAATCAATTTGGAAATGCACCTCTGAATTCAATGGTACTGGCATGTACGGGAAGCTCATACTTGGTTGGTGCTCAAAGAGAAGCTCAAATTTTGGAACGCATCTCTAACAGACTCCAAATTCCCGTTCTAACCTCCGCCATCTGTGTGGTCAAAGCATTGAAATCAATTGGGGCCAAGCGCATTGGTTTGTCCAGTCCTTATCCAGATAATTTGAACCAAAAGAGCACCAGGTACTGGCTAGATCAGGGCTTTGAGGTCGTCTGTGTCTCTAAGGTGGAAGCTGCAAGAGAAGACTTTCATCCTATTTATGCGATTGGCTCGAAGCAAGCGAAAGCGTCATTTGATCAATTTGCTGGCCAAACTTTAGATGCAGTGGTCATGCTCGGAACGGGTATGCCCACCTTGTCAACGATTCTTGAGATGAACGCGCTGGACTCACATCCCCCTGTTTTATCGAGCATGTTAGCGACTGTTTGGGGGGCGGTGAGCGCGTTGTCAGCACAAGAGATTGATTTGACTCCTTGGCTTAAAGGCGGTCATTGGCAAGATCGCTTTTTAAGTTTTCAAAAGTTTTGATTCATTCATGAGCACAAATAAACATTTCTCCAACTCTTCTCAACAAGCATTCGATGTGGTGATCGTTGGTGGAGGTCCGGTTGGTTTGTACTGCGCAGCTCAATTGGGACTCAAGGGCGTCTCGGTTTGTTTGATCGAACAAAGCGAGGCACTAGAGAGGGATTTGCGGGCATCCACCTTTCATCCGCCCACCCTAGAACTCTTGGATGAAATGGGTATCACGCCAAAGTTGATCGAGCAAGGACTGATTGCACCAACCTGGCAAGTCAGAATGCATGAAACCCAAGAATATGCTGAATTCGATCTCTCTGTTTTAAAGGATCATACCCGTCATCCTTATCGGCTTCAGTGTGAACAATGGCGATTAAGTGAACACTTGATTCAATACATTGCCGATCATCTCTCAAATGTGACTATTCGTTGGAGCACATCTTGCAAGTCATTTGAACAAACTTCATCCCAAGTGAAAGTCGCTACACAATCGAGCCATGGTGAATTACAAGACTTGATTTGTAAAATATTGATTGGTGCAGATGGTGCAAAAAGCGTGGTTAGAAAAGGCATGAATCTGAGCTTTGAAGGTGAAACATTCCCTGAGACCACCATCTTGGCGACTACTCAATTCCCTTTTCATCAGCATCTTGAGCATCTGTCCTACATCAACTATTGTTGGAAAAAACAAGGCACTTTCAGCCTCTTGAGATTAAAGGATGTATGGCGAGTGAGTTTGTATCCTGGGCGTGATGAAAGCATCGATGAAGCGATTCAACCCAACAGTGTGCGCGCCAAATTGCTTGAAATTTGCTCCTCCTTTGGTCATTCGCCTGTTTTAGAGGTTCGACCTTACCGCATTCATCAACGAGTGGTAAGTAACTATGTTAAAGGGCGGGTAGTCCTTGCTGGAGATGCCGCGCACATCAACAGTCCTAGCGGAGGCATGGGCATGAATGGTGGGATTCATGACGCTCATAACTTGGCCGATAAGGCCTCTCGCGTGATCAAAGGTGAGGACATCGCTTTATTGGATCTGTACGATAGACAAAGAAGGCCCATTGCGATCATGCACGTCATTGAGCAGTCCGCAAGAAATCGTGCACGCATGCAGGAGACCCAAACAGACAAGCGACGGCTGGCTTTGAGTGAGCTTCAACGCAAAAGTGCAGATCCTGGTCTTGCATTGAGCTATCTCTTGGAGACCTCCATGATCACAGGGTTGGCTGAATCCAACGCGATCATTTAACTTTTATAGGCTCAAATGACAACTAAGAGTTGGCTTTGAGCCCAGAGGCCTTAATGACGGGGCCCCACTTTTTGTTTTCATTGAGCAAAAACTGATTGAACTCTTTTTGATTCAATGCAATTGGGTTGAGACCCATTTCGATGAGCTTGGTTTTGAGTTCACCCGATTGCATGATTTGAGAGACAGCATCTCCTAGTCGGTCAACTGCGATTTGAGGTGTTTTGCTGGGTACGGATACACCAAACCATGCGTCACCTACAACCCCTGGCAAAGTTTCAGACATGGTGGGAATTTCGGGATGATCAGGACTCCTTGAGTTGGCTGTGATGGCCAAGGCCCTGACTTTTCCACTCTTTATGAAAGGTGAGGCCGCTATTAATGCGTTGAACATGGCTTCAATTTGTCCTCCCAAGAGATCGGACATGGCGGGCCCAGTCCCTTTGTAGGGGATGTGAACCATGTCGAGTTTGGCTGTGCTTTTGAGCAATTCGCCGGTTAAATAACCAGCCGATCCCACTCCCGCCGATGCATAGCTCACTCGCCCCGGATGGGCTTTTGCAAGACTTAAAAATTCAGCGAAATTTTGAGCGGGATGATCGGCTCGAACGATCAAAGCATTGGTGAATGTACCCAAGAGAGCGATGTGGACAAAGTCCTCAAGGGGTTTGTACCCCAGTTGCTCACCAAGAAGGGGGCCAATGGTGATTGCAGCCCCATTGGAGAGCACCATGGTATAGCCATCGGGCGACGCTTTGCTGGCCATTTCAGTGCCAACTGTTGAGCCATTTCCGCCCTTGTTATCAATCAACACAGTTTGCCCCAAAGTTTTTGACAAATGATCCGCCACCAAGCGCGCGATCAAGTCTCCTGATCCACCAACGGCAAAAGGCACAATGAATTTCAAGGGGTGGCTGGGATAGACAGACTGAGCAAACAAAGATGACTCAGTGGGACATACCCATTCAAGGGTTGTCATCCCACCCAAGAGTGCCGCTTTTTTGATCCACGTTCGACGTGACTTGTTGTTCCTCAATTTTGAGTCCATGGTCTTTTTCATATTGGGTCATTCCAACTTCACATTATGCAGTTTTTCCTTCGCCCTTATACTTGGAGGAAAGTGCGTCCAATGGTCATTTTGGATGTGCCCTCAACACATTTTTTTCACACATCTTGTCAAACCTAATCCTTTAAAAAAATACTTTCATGAAGTTCAAAATCCTAACCCTTTGCCTTGCAATAGCGATGATGCTTGACTGGCGCGCAAACGCGGCTGAGACGTTTCCCTCCCACCCAATTAAAATCTTAATCGGATTCGCTCCTGGTGGAAGCGCTGATACTGTGGCTCGAATCATGGGGCCTAAGATGCAAGAGTTACTCCATGAAAATGTGTTGATCGATAACCATCCCGGCGCTGGGGGCAACATTGCCAGTGAGCTCACGGTTAGAGGGACACCGGATGGATACACCATTATGCTTGGGACGATTGGCTCTTTGGCAGTGAATCAACACATCAATAAGCTGAGCTATGACCCAGCCACTGACATGCAGGCTCTTAGCTTGGCAATCGTTTTCTCAAACGTGTTGGTTGTCAATGCCAATAGCTCCGTTAAAACACTGCAAGACTATATTAGGGAGGGTAGAGTGGAGGCCTCCAAGGAGAGTTTTGGATCTTCTGGGGTTGGCAGTGCGGGACACTTGGCCGGTGAGTTCTTTAAAATTACCGCAGGGCTTACCAATCAGCACATTGCCTATCGTGGAGGTGCTCCTGCGATGAATGACTTGATGTCGGGTGTTTTGCCCTCCATATTTTCAAGTCCAACTGACGCCATGCAGTTTATTCAATCGGGTAAGCTCCGTGCTTTGGCCGTCACGGGTAGCAAGCGTTTGGACGTTTTACCCAACGTGCCCACTGTTGCTGAGTCGGGTTTTCCAGGGTTTGAAGCCGTCAATTGGTACGCCTTTACCGCTCCCCTTAAAACACCTCCTGAAGTGGTGAATAAACTCAATCAAGCCATTGTTGCAACCCTAAAAGATCCAGATATAGCTGCTCAGCTTAAAAAATTAGGCCTCACGCCCAACCCCACGACCACGGATGAGGCCGCCAAGTTTATTCGTGCTGAGAGCGAAAAGTGGGGCAATATCGTTAGGAAAGCCGGTATCAAGGCAGAGTAATTCACCCATTCCCTACTAGGGTATCTCCTGCTTTTGATGTGCACCTTTTACGTGCAACATTGCCATTGTCTTAACTCTACGCCCAATGGGTTCAGCTAACCTGCTGGGTTTTTTGGAAGTACCAAGGATTCATGGCACATGTATAAAAAGCTCACACCCACTACCTGCACCCATTCTCAAGTGTCTTGCTCTTTGTGTAGCAGCGACCCTTTGGTGATACAGAATGGTCAAATCAGCGCTCCCAATAGGCGCTCTCTCCTAAAGGGCGCTTTGGGAGGCGCGATTGGCTTGGGGGCTGGTTTGGGTGCTTTGGGCACCGGCCAAGATGTGTTGGCCCAGAGTAAAACCTCTGCCTTGATCGATACCCATCATCATTTTTACCCCCCTGAGTACCACCGTGCCTGGCTCGATTGGGAGAACAAACGAGGTATTCCTCATTTTGCCCAACAAGAGGCCTGGACGCTGGACAATGCGTTCAAAGACATGGACAAAGCGGGCGTCTCCAAAGCGATTTTGTCTTTGGCCTCCACGCCTGGTGTCTGGTTCGATTACGCGGTCCCTGAAATCAACAACATGGTTCGTTTGGTCAATGACTATGCGGCCAAATTGATCAAAGATTATCCCAATCGATTCGGCCTCTTTGCAACCTTGACCATGGTTGATGTTCCCAGTACCTTGAAAGAAATTGAGTACGTCTTTGATGTTCTTGGTGCAGATGGCGTTGGCCTGCAAACCAATTATGGAGACAAATGGCCAGGCCACCCTGATTTTGCGCCCATTTTTGCTGAACTCAATCGCCGAAAAGCGGTGGTTTACTTCCACCCACTGGTCGCTGCTTGCTGTGGCCGCTTGTCGGTGGGGACTTATCCTGCCGTCATTGAGGTGCCACATGACACCACACGTGCAGTCGTGAGTTTGCTGCTCTCAGGCAGTTTGGCTAAATTCCGAGACATCAAGTGGATTTTTTCTCACGGTGGTGGAACCATACCGATGCTAGCTGGGCGCATCAACTTCTTTCACGGGCAGGCTAAAAATATAGCCGAGATAGCACCCAACGGTATTGAAGCCGAATTCAAGCGGCTTTTCTACGATACCGCCAATGCAACACACCCCTCCTCAATGGCAGCACTCTTAAAGCTTGTGCCTCCTACGCAAGTGACCTATGGAAGTGATTATCCCTACGTCCCTATGGACACGCAGATCAATGCTCTTGAGGGGTCTGGCCTTGATCCCCAAGTCCTTGAGCAAATCAAACATTTGAATGCCGAACGAATTCTGAAGAAATAAAGCATCATTGTTGGGTCACTTTTTCAGTCAACCCTTGCTCTTGCAAGGGTTTTTTCTTGTGATCGTCCAATCACTGGGTGAGAGGGGTGCTTTTGGATTAAAATAGTGATTGATCCGGGGTGTAGTCTAGGAAAGTCTTGTTGATCTTTCCTGGGTGGCTGAGATGGATGAATTCCAAACCCGTGAACTTGAATCGGATTATCCCGACGTAAGGAGAGCTGCACAAACCCCACCTTTTTGCACTCCTACTTTGTGATCCGCTTCATAAGCGTTTGACCCCGCCACACAAAGGTAGCCATGAGTGTTCATTTACAAAATCTCATACACAACTTCATCCTTAGTGAAGATGCAGGCGATGACGCTTTTAATGATTTGGCGCTGGAGATCTTTCATCACCAATTCAATCACAATGCACCTTTCCAAGCATTTTGTAGATCCCTTGGTCAAACGCCCAGAAAGATCAAGTCTTGGGTGGACATCCCTGCGGTCTCCATCAACGCCTTTAAAGATTTAACTCTCTCTTGTACACCTATTGAAAAATGCCCTAGAGTTTTCATGACCAGTGGCACCACAAGGGGGGACATGAAGGGTAAAAATTACCACGTCGGTTTAGAGATCTATGATTTGTCTATGAAGCGGTTTTTTGAACCTTCATTCATGCAACACCTCGGTACCAAGCCACTCATGGGCACCTTGTTTCCCAGTGAGTCCCACATGCCCAATTCTTCATTGGCGCATTATTTGGAGTTGGCCAGAAAAGATTTCGGATCTCCCCAAAGTCAGTGCCTCTTTGATGAAGGGGTTTTGAATGTATCCAAATCGATCGAATTTTTAAAAATGGCCTGCAATGAGAACAAGCCCGTTGCCTTGTTGGGGGCCACCTTTAGTTTTGTGCATCTCATGGATGCACTTGAGGAGTTGGGGCTAGGCGATCAGTTTAAGCTCCCCCAGGGTAGCAAAATACTGGACACCGGCGGTTTTAAGGGACAAAGTCGAGAAATTCCTATGCCTGTCTTCTACGCGAAAACTCAGAAGTTTTTTGGTGTTGAAGCACAAAACTCAATCAACATGTATGGCATGACTGAGTTGAGTTCTCAGTTCTACGATCACGGACAAGCCAATGTGCCTTTGCTGAAATACCCCCCGCACTGGATGAAATCAAAAACCATTGATCCCGTCACCGGTGAGTCACTGCCTGAGGGGGAAGCCGGTCTATTGGTTCATTGCGATTTGGCAAATTTCAATTCCGTCACGTGTATTTTGACGGAGGACTTGGGAATCCTGTCCGCTCGGGGTTTTCAACTCCTTGGTCGGATGTCTGGAGCCCAACCCAAGGGATGTTCAGTCGGTGTGGATGAGCAGCACATGACTCTGAGAGGCAACACCTGATGGGCTCACATGAGAAGGATCTCACTCCACTCAGAGCTGGGTACTTGCCTGGA
>CAIKYO010000368.1 GCA_903831655.1 uncultured Burkholderiales bacterium | reverse complement strand
TTTGAGCCATGCTTTGCATTGATCTTTGGATGCATAGTCAACCAACTCGCCATGAAACGCGTGAATTGGCATGGTGAGATCCAAGTCTTGCTCCAGTCGATCAAAACATGAGGGATAAAGCGGAAAACTTGCTAACGCATGAAATTGAGGAGACCACGTTTTTTGAAAGCGTTTCATGGCCGTATAAATCACGCCCGTCCCACCGCGAGATGTACCTATCAATGCGACCTTCGAGGCGTCTATGCGCGGGTGCTTGGCCAATTCTTCATAGGCGCGAAATGCGTCTAAAACGCCTGCAAACCGTCCCAACTTGGCTTGATCGGTGGACACTTGACTCAAACCACGCCCGGAAAAACTGTCCACCACAAAACTGGCAATGCCAGCTCGATTGAGTTCATAACTCCAATTCAGGGTCGCAGCATTGATTCCTCCTGAGCCATGAAGAATGATGACCACGGGCAGCTTGGCGGCCGAGCTCTCGCGTGGCAAGCGCAACTCTCCTGCCAAAGTGACTTTTGCGCCGTTTTGGTCGCCTTTTAAAAACTGTTCGTCGGTGAGGGTGAGAGAGTTAAAAGGCCGGATTTCAACACGAGAGGCAAAAGCATCAAGAGGCAAATCGCCCGCATATACAAAGTTCGTCACGTACAGCAATGGCAGCGCAGCCAATAAAGACAAAAGTTTCACAAGACACCTCATTCAAAATATTTAATTCCAGCATTTTGTGATGTCACACCACAAATACCAACGGATTAAACCCTATAACTAGTCGCCAATGTGCAAGGTCTTTGCCATTGAGCCCGTACCATATTTATCCATCACTAGTTATTACCTGAAATGGAAAGTGCAAATGTACAGACCTGCCTTATTTTTATTCCTATTTTTATTCAAAATCACTGTCGCAGCACAAGTGGTTCAGGTGGACTTTAAAGAAACCGGTTTCTTATTCAGTGCTGCTCCGACCTTTACTTTTCTATGGCCATCCAATGCAGCAAAGGCAACTCTGATATTTCTTCCTGGCGGAGAAGGAAGAATCGGTTTGACCGAAGATCGCAAAAATTTAGGTGGCTTTTATGGCAATACTTTGAGACCGTTGAGTGATTCAACTTTAACCCATGGTTTTTTCAATGTCGTGGTTTTTGACTCGCCTGTTAATTTGCCAGTTGGTAACGACTATCCTTACTCTCGACAAAGTAATGAACATTTGCTCCGAATAGAGAGCGTGGCTAAATATTACAAGGATAAGTTCGGACTCCCGGTATGGATCATGGGTCACAGCAATGGTGCCGTGAGCATTACAGAGTTTTACAAGTTTTTGCAAAAAAATAAACGGGAAGATTTGGTTTCCGGCGCCGTTTACAGTTCCGCGCGAAACGGTGCGCAGTTCAATGATCAAACACAATTACCCATTCTTTTTTTAGCTCATGAAAGAGATGGCTGCAACAAATCCCCACCACAGCAATCAAGAAAAGTATTTGAACAACAACAACTAACCAATCACGCAAAGCTCAAATACATATTAATCAAGGGTGGTCAAGAAGAAATTCAAAATCCTTGCTATTCAGGATTTCATATGTTTTACGGTGCAAGCATGGAGGCTTACACGGCGATTGATCAATTTTTCTTTGAAACCATGAAGTGACTTTTTTTCAGGTGTTGCCGGCAAATACGGCCTGTGCTAGTATTTAAGTACTCATAATTCTCGGTAAACCCCATGAACCGCCGCCACTTTGCCAGTTTTCTTTC
This sequence comes from uncultured Burkholderiales bacterium, assembly GCA_903831655.1. Lineage (GTDB taxonomy): Bacteria > Pseudomonadota > Gammaproteobacteria > Burkholderiales > Burkholderiaceae_C > Limnohabitans. The sequence continues at coordinate 1,259 of CAIKYO010000368.1, read as the reverse complement.
TTTTGCCCTAGCTTCACCCTTGAGTTTTGCGGCCTCCAAAAAAATCACGCCCAAGGCCAACAGCGCATTGGTGGTCGTAGACGTACAAAATTGTTTTGTTGAAGGTGGCACCTTGCCCGTGCAGAACGGCAAAGACGTTGTACCGGTCATCAACCGTCTGGCCACACAGTTTGACAATGTGGTCATCACACAAGATTGGCACACGCCCGCGCATATTTCTTTTGCCAGCAGCCATCAGGGACGCAAACCTTTTGAAGCCGTGCAACTTTCCTACGGTCAACAGGTCCTATGGCCCGATCACTGTATTCAAGGCACGCCGGACGCTGACTTGGTGTCTTCTCTTCACATTCCCAATGCCGAACTGATCTTTGGTCCTAGGGGAGGATTACCGTCACTTAGAGCTTGCAATTGCGGTGGATGAATTCGCCCAATTCGATGATTTTCTGGTTTGTTTGGAGCGCTTGGAGTTTTTGGGTTTGCTCCATTTTGGCGCGCTCTTGAGGATCTTTGAAGCTTTGATTCAACGCGGCCGTCATATCATGCCAAGTGTCTTGTTCTAACTGCATCGCATCAAATTGCGTTTTTTTGGTGCTGCATTCACTTTGGGTTTTCCGTTTTTGATCTCCATCCAAGGCTTGCGCCGTCAGTTTGTTTTGTCTGGCTTCTTTCTCCTTATCTTCACGTATCACTTGCTGCGCTGATGCTATTGCGAATTTTTGTTCGACTTCTATTGTTAGTTTTGCCAATTCAGTATTGGCCCATCCGTAATTAACACTGTTGGCTATCAACAGCGCATAAACTTTATCGACTTTGTTTCTGTATTCTCTGTACAGCACTTCAGCGGGTGGCGCAGACTGGCGAATCAGGCCAATCAAATGATCATCAAATACTTTGGTCCAAATGGCCAAAACTTGGCGTTCATATTTGGTTGGCTTGACGCTGTTTGTGCTTTGCACCAAATCGGGCGATTGGGTTGGATAAATCAATAAATCATGCAACGGCGCAAATTCTGTCGACTGATATTCACCTCGCCAACGCGTGACCATCGAAAAATCCGGCAATTCAGCCGCTCGCGCTAGGTTGAAGAAGCAAAGGGAACAAGCCAGCCAGAATCTTAAAAATTTCATGAATTCAATGTCCGATTTCTCTAACCACGATGCTGGGAAGGCGTGAGTTCAGCACTATTTTTTGATCAGGTTTCAAGACATCATTCAAGTTTCGCGCTTGGATTTCGATCTCTTCCAATGAGGTATAGCGAT
>CAIKYO010000367.1 GCA_903831655.1 uncultured Burkholderiales bacterium | reverse complement strand
GGTTTGGTTGGTTTGGATTTTGTGGGAAACCATCATTTTGGGAGTAGGGGGGTTGACCCTTGCTACGTTCACCCAGATGACTCCTGCTCCCAATGACGATGGTGGTTTGGCCAATGCCATCTATGGATCCTTTGTGATGGTTGGATTGGCCACTGTGATTGGGACACCGATTGGCATCATGGCGGGTATTTACTTGGCCGAATACAGTCCCCACAGTAGACTCTCCAACGTAACCCGATTTGTTAACGAGATTTTGCTATCTGCGCCCTCGATTGTGATTGGACTCTTTGTCTACACATTGGTCGTTGCGCGCTTCAATACCTTTTCCGGCTGGGCTGGTGTGATGGCCTTGGCGCTGATTGTGATCCCTGTGGTCATTCGCACTTCAGAGAACATGTTGCTATTGGTACCTGCTGGGCTCAGAGAGGCAGCTTATGCCTTGGGGACTCCCAAGTGGAAGGTGATCATGTCCATCACGTTAAAGGCCGCAAGGTCCGGGGTGGTCACAGGTGTATTGTTGGCAGTAGCTCGCATCTCGGGTGAGACTGCGCCTTTGCTCTTCACGGCTTTGAATAACCAATTTTGGGCCTCCAGCCTCTCAGGGCCGGTGGCCAGTTTGCCAGTCACTATCTTTAAGTTCGCCATGAGTCCATATCAAAATTGGCAGCAGTTGGCTTGGGCCGGTGTCTTTTTGATCACCATGGCCGTTTTGGGGTTGAATATATTGGCGCGCGTGTTGACTCGCCAGAAACATTGATTTAAAGTTTTTTCATAGGATTTCAAATGCAAGTAGCATCACCTAACTCATCCAAAATCGCCGTGAAAGACTTGAACTTTTACTACGGTAAATTTCATGCGCTCAAGAACATCAATTTGGATATCCCTGAGAACCAGGTAACCGCCTTCATTGGTCCATCTGGTTGTGGCAAATCAACTTTGCTCAGAACGTTCAACCGCATGTTTGAGCTCTACCCAGAGCAACGAGCTGAAGGTTCAATTATGCTTGACGGCGAAAATTTGCTGACCTCAAAGCAAGACGTTGCTTTGATTCGTGCCAAGGTTGGTATGGTTTTTCAAAAGCCAACACCCTTTCCCATGTCCATTTTCGACAACATCGCATTTGGTGTTAAGCTGTTTGAAAATCTCAGTCGCACTGACATGGAAGAGCGAGTCGAGTGGGCTTTGCGCAAGGCTGCACTTTGGGGCGAGGTCAAAGATAAATTACAACAAAGTGGCTCAGGCCTATCGGGTGGTCAGCAGCAACGTTTGTGCATTGCGCGTGGCATTGCGATCAAGCCCGAGGTCTTGCTTTTGGATGAACCCTGCTCCGCGTTGGATCCGATTTCAACAGCCAAAGTTGAGGAGTTGATCATTGAGCTCAAAGCGGATTACACCGTGGTCATTGTGACCCACAACATGCAACAAGCTGCAAGGTGCAGTGACTTCACCGCTTACATGTACTTGGGTGATTTGGTTGAGTTTGGGCCCACAGAGCAAATGTTCTTCAAGCCCCAGCGCAAAGAGACCGAGGATTACATCACGGGTCGTTTTGGTTAAGCCTCATTGTTTTTGTTTTCATCATTAGCAAGTTTTAAAGTCTAGGATTCATATGCCAGATAAACATTTATCCACACAGTTTGATACCGAACTCAATAACGTTTCCTCTCGCGTTATGGAGTTGGGTGGTTTGGTTGAGTCACAAATCCGCCAAGCCGTCTTTGCTCTGTCCCAGTTCAGCTCTGAGGTTGCTGATCAAGTCATTGAGCAAGAGGCACATGTCAATTCCATGGAAGTTGAGATCGATCGCGAGTTGGCCTCCATCATCGGAAGACGACAGCCCACTGCCGTTGACTTGCGCTTGCTCATGGCCATCTCCAAGACCACAGCCAATTTAGAGCGCGTTGGAGATGAGGCTGAGAAAATTGCTCGCATGGTCAAGTCCATCATCAACAGTGGTACCACCCGATCTCTCCCATCTTCAGAGCTCAGGGTGGCAGCAGAAATGGCGAGTTCTTTGTTGAGAAAAGCCTTGGATGCTTTTGCTCGACTCGATACCAAAACCGCCATTACGATTTTGAAAGAAGATGATTTAATTGATCAAGAGTTTGATGGTTTTCTGCGCATATTGATCACTTACATGATGGAAGATCCCCGAACTATTTCTTCTAGTTTGGATTTGCTCTTCATTGCCAAGGCCATTGAGCGCATTGGGGATCATGCGAAGAACATTGCTGAGTTCATTATCTACATTGTCAAGGGTGATGACGTTCGGCACACCTCTATTGCACAAATTGAATCTTCTCTCCAATAACATTACAACTCTTAAATCAACATGCGTAACCCACCAAGAGTCCTGATCGTAGAAGATGAGTCAGCCATTGCTGAGTTGATTGCTGTAAACTTGCGGCATAACGGCTTATCCCCAATTTGGGCGGAGGACGGTGATGCGGCTCAAAGAGAAATTGACTCCGTTCTACCCGATGTGATCTTGCTCGACTGGATGTTGCCCGGTCAAAGTGGTGTTACCTTGGCAAAGCGTTGGAGAAGTGATCCCAGGGTCAAGGGTGTGCCCATTGTGATGCTCACCGCTCGCTCCGATGAGGGCGATAAGGTCTCTGGCTTGGATGCCGGCGCAGATGATTACATCACCAAACCCTTTTCCACTCAAGAATTGTTAGCTCGAATTAGGGCTGTGCTCAGACGTCGTGCGCCCGAACAAGCGCTTGACAGTGTGAGCGTTGGAGATCTCATCTTAGACGGTGCAACATACAGAGTCAGTTTTGCTGGGCAAGCCCTCAAAGTTGGACCCACCGAATTCAAGTTGCTCAATTATTTGATGCGCCACGCTGAACGTGTTCACTCTCGCTCTCAGTTGCTGGACAAAGTCTGGGGTGATCATGTGTTCATCGAAGAGAGAACTGTTGATGTTCACATCAAACGACTCAGGGAGGCCTTGGGTGATGCAGGTGCGATGGTAGAGACAGTTAGAGGAGCAGGATACCGATTTACGGCGCAAGCAGTGATACCTGTGCCTTCAACTTCCATCGCTCCTGGCATTCAAAGCGCATCAGCGGCTTTGTGATCCACTTGGCATCGATTGAAGTTTCACTTTGATTTCTGCCAAAGGTTCGACTCTTGGGGTTGGAGTTGCCTATAAGAGTCAATTTTCATTGAGCACGCAATGTGCTCAATGAAGCTACAATGGCCAAAAAACAAGACCACCTCACCACTTGATTGACGCTGGTTTCAATCAGTGAGTGTTTTCGCTCCAAGCTGACACATCATGTTTGTTCGCATATACCTTTATTTTTTCTTTTTGATGGTGGGAGCGGTCGTTGGAGAGCATTTCTTGCCTCTCACGACGCCATGGCTAGGTGCATTTTTAGTTGACCTCTGGATTGCTGTGATTTGGTTTTTGTACGATGCAAGGCGAGCATACAAAATATTAGATTGGATCAAAGTGGGTCATCAAAACGGCCCTCCGTTTCTGACGGGTCTTTGGGGGGAGATGGGGGAGCGGGTTCACAAGCTCAACCGACTTCACCAACAAGAGCTTGAGAGCAGTGATCGGCGTTTGATGGAGTTTTTGACTGCCATTCAAGCCTCACCTCATGGTGTGATCTTGATCAAGGCCGATGGAAAAATCGAATGGTCCAACAAAACGGCCAGTGATCATTTGGGCATTGATTTGTTAAGAGACCGAGAGCAAATCATTGGTAATTTGGTGAGGGATCCCATCTACCAATCCTACGCTGCCTCCAATGTATATGATCATGAGGTGGTGATCGAAGGCCATCAGAGCCAAATCAATAAACCCCTTCGCATCTCACTCCAACTCTTTCCCTATGGAGATGGGAGACGCTTGATGCTGACCCGTGACGTCACTGCGCTTGAACAAGCGGAGGTCATGCGCCGTGACTTTGTGGCCAATGTTTCTCACGAAATCAGAACGCCTTTGACGGTTTTGGCTGGTTTTGTCGAGACCATGCAAAACCTCAAATTAAACGCAGATGAGCAAACCCGGTATTTGATGTTAATGCAATCACAGGCCAATAGAATGCAGACCCTCGTTGAGGATCTATTGACCCTGTCTAAACTAGAAGGCAGTCCCATGCCCAGTGGCATGCAGTTTCACCTGGTTGAGCAAATGCTTAAAATTTGCGAGGATGAGGCCAGGGGACTATTGAGTGCACTGGCCTCTAATCAGGAAGGGTTCAAGCCGCACCAGTTGAGCTTTGACCTAAGTCCTCTCTCCCTTGGATTAGAGGTGGCTGGAAACAAAGCGGAGCTCATCAGCGCAATGTCAAACCTCATCAGCAACGCCCTTCGCTACACGCCAGCGGGTGGAGAGGTGCATGTCTCAAGCCAAATCAATGAAGATGGGGAATGGCTATTTAGTGTTCAAGATACAGGCCCTGGGATCTCTGCTGAACACTTACCCAGGTTGACTGAGCGTTTTTACCGTGTGGACCGTTCACGCTCTAGAGAAACAGGTGGCACTGGATTGGGCTTGGCCATTGTCAAGCATGTGATTCAGCGCCACGGTGGAGAGCTCTCGATTCAAAGTGTATTGGGGCGTGGCTCTGTCTTTGCCTATACATTGCCCAAGTCCAGATTGCGATTCACGGTTGCGCAAAACTCAGACACCCAATCAGAGCAATCCGTGGCCTAAGTGTCAAGGCTCGCTTGCACCCGAATCGTTAACCCAGACAGCCCACTTGGTGATTTCACTCTCGATGAAAGAGGCAAATTGCTCGGGGCTGTCCGTGCTCACCTCTAATCCCATTTGAGCAAGTTTGGACCGCATTTTGGGATCTTCCAGTCCCGTTACCAACTCTTGGTTGTAACGCTTGACGATTTCGGCTGGGGTGCCCGCTGGCGCAACAAAGCCAAACCAACTCACCACGTTAAAGCCAGGGTAACCCATTTCAGCAATGGGTGTGATATCAGGCAGCAAGCTTGATCGTTTGAGCGATGCCAGGCCAATGGCTCGGAGTTTGCCCGATCGAATATGGGGCAAGGCGTCTGAGACGGTGGAGAACATAAATTGAAGATCTCCACTCATGAGTGCTTGAACAGCTTGGGAGAGTCCTTTGTAGGGAATGTGAACGACATCAATTTGAGACACGCGCTTGAACATCTCACCAGCCAAATGCTGGGAGGTCCCGTTTCCGGAGGAGCCATAGGACAAAAGGCCTGGGTGTGCCCGTGCATAGAGTACAAATTCGGATAGATTTTTCACGGGCAAAGAAGCATTGACCACCAAGACATTTTGTAACTCTGCTGCAAGCCCAATAGGGGCAAAATCCTTGATCGCATTAAAAGGCATTCGTTTGCCGTAAAGGGTCGGGTTGATGCCGTGAGTGGCACTGGTGGCCATGCCAATGGTGTAGCCATCGGGTGGAGCCTTTGCAACGATCGAGGCCCCCACATTGCCTGCTGCGCCGGGGCGATTTTCTACCACCACCGCTTGCTTCATCTGCTCGGTGAGGCACTGGGCCACGATTCGAGACATCAAATCAAGCGCGCCTCCTGGTGCAGCATAGGTAATGAGCCGAATGGGTTTGGTGGGAAAGGCGGCTTGTGCATGCGCAAAGGGAACCTTGAGTGAGAAGGTCATCACCAGTCCCATGAGGATCAATTGAATCATATAAAAAATGCATTAAAAGTCGGTTCATTCAAGGCAACCCGGTACCCTTTTTATAGAGCAAGAAATGGCAAAGTGTCATCTAGGATTTAACGGATTGACTTTTGCATTTAATCATTTCTAATACATGGCAATCTTAGAAGGGAAAAAGTTTACATGTTCAAACTCATCGGTATTCAATTTAACAAAGCGCTCATTTTTTCGTGCATCTTGGCGGGTCTTTGGGCCACCCAGGGACATGCTCAAACGGAGTCCTCCATAGATCCACAGGTCTTAGAGGATTTGGTTGCGGCCAATAAAATTTTGGCGGCTGAGGGCATTTTGGATGGATGGGGGCATGTGAGTGTGAGAAACCCCAAAGATCCCACGCATTACTTCATGGCCCGCAATTTGGCCGCAGAGTTGGTGACGGCCAAGGATATTTTGGAGTTCGATTTCAATAGCGTACCCGTCAACGGTTCCAAGCAGCCTTTGTACACTGAGCGATTCATTCATGGCGAAATCTACAGAGCTCACCCTGATGTGAATGCAGTCGTGCATACCCATGCTCCACCCTTGATTCCTTTTACGGTCACGAATGTGGCTTTGAAGCCTTTGTACCACCGTGCTGCATTTGTGGCTCAAGGCATTCCCAACTTTGACATTGCCGATGACTTTGGCATGACCGATATGTTGATTCGCAACTCGGCCCATGGACAAGCGTTGGCTAAAACGTTGGGGGATCATCCTGCTGTACTCATGCGCGGCCATGGAGCGACAGTGGTGGGTCCTTCCCTGCCGAGGTTGATTGGACGCGCAGTGTTTCTCGTCAAAGATGCCACCTTGCAGCAACAAGCCATGGCATTGGGTGGTCCTATCAAGTATTTAAATCCAGAGGAAGCCAAGTTGATCGATGCACGAGAGGGCTATGGATTGGCAAGGCAATGGCTTGCATGGAAGCGACAAGTCGGTATCTCCATTGCCCCGTAAAGACCGAGAAGCCT
>CAIKYO010000366.1 GCA_903831655.1 uncultured Burkholderiales bacterium | reverse complement strand
TCCATCAGTTCATAAAAGCGCGCTGTCAAGCGCACAACGCTCGCCTCACCTCCCATGGCTTCAAATGGGGTGATCGCGGTGGGTTGGGGGTCTTGGTTTTGCTCCATGGAGGAATCTTAGCTCAAGGACAAGATAAAAAGCGCGAGCACTTTCGCTTAAAACTTGAATGCCACGCCTGAAGGCGGGTCAGTTTGCCAAATGAGGGGGGTGAACGCCAAGCTTTGATGCACTCACACGAGTGGCGCTCATGTCCATCAAACGGGTGCTTGGCGCAAGGTTTTCACGACCTCTTGCTTTAAGACCTGGTGCAAGCTCCAAGCGCCCGCAGACCATGACAAAAGTGAGCCCGCCAAAGCACCCAAGACCATGATCCAAAGGCTTGGCGTCCATGTGAAATCAAAGACGTCGTGTGCCAACAATGCGCCCAAGATCCAGGCCAGTGCAGATGCTAAAAAACCAGACAAGGCACCCACACCCAAGAGTTCAGTTCGTTGAACGCGAGAGAGCAGTTCTGTGGTCGCACCCAGTGCCCTGAAGATGGCTTGCTCTCGAAGTCTTTGTGTGCGAGAGAGGGTAACGGTGGCAAAGAGCACCAACATGCCAGCGGCCAAGGTGAAGACAAACAAAGCCTGGACGGCTGCGATGACTTGGTTCAATAAATTTTGAATTTGGTCAAGCGTTGAACTCATGTCAACGGTTGTGATATTGGGGAACATTGAGTTGAGCTTTGCATCAAACCCTGGAGTCTGAGGCGCTTTGAAGGCAGAGATGAAAGTGGTGGGCAATGAGGGCATGTCTTTGAGTGGAAACATCACAAAGAAATTCACCCTCATGCTGGTCCAATTGACCGCACGAATGGAGGTCACACGCGCAGTCTGGGTGACCCCTGCGATATCAAAACTCAAAACGTCTCCCAACTTGATGTGGAGTGTTTTGGCCAACCCCTCCTCGAGGCTCAATGCGTGGGTGTCACCACTCACCCATTGGCCTTGGGTAATGGTGTCATAGCTGGGGAGGGTCTCGCTAAAGGACAGGTTAAAGTCTCTATCGACCATGCGTCTCGCTTGGTCATCGGTGTAGTCGTCTTGGGAGACATTTTTGCCATTGATTTGACTCAAGCGCCCGCGAATCATGGGGTACCAGTCGCGCTCCTTCACACCAGCATCGTTCAAAGCGGACAAGAAGTCTTGGGTTTGTTCGGGCATCACGTTGATGACAAAGCGATTGGGTGCGTCCTTTGGGGTGCTTGCCTGCCAACTTTGAATCAAGTCGGTGCGCAAGAGGATCAGTAAAAAGAGGGCCAAGAGTCCAAGCGACAATGCGCTCACTTGAGTGGCACTTTGCCAAGGTCTTGAGTAGAGTTGTTGGCACGCCAAGCGAAGCCACAAGGGGTGTTTTGGGGATGCAAACCAACGCTTTAAGATCTTGAGACACGCAAAGCTTAAGACCACAAAGGTGCCTGCAGCAACAGTAAACCCACCCAGCACCATCAGGACCAAGCGCACGTGCTGACTGATCATCAAGAGCAAAGCTCCAAACCCGACGAGTCCAATGCCCATCACAGCCCAAGCGGACATGGGGTTGGGGCCGAGATCTCGGCGAACCACTCTCATGGTGGGGACCTTGGAGAGTTGAACGATGGGTGGCCAAGCGAAGGAAAACATCAAGATCAAACCCACACCGATGGCGCTCAAGACTGGAGCGAGGGTTGCATTGGGTAAATCGGGGGGGAGAAGGGTTTCTAAGACCGCCATCAGCACCTCATGCACCGCAAAGCCAATCGCCGCTCCCAAGACACTGGCCAATAGACCCACGAACAAGAATTCCAGGGCAAAGATGCCCTCTATTTCTTTTTGTGAAAGTCCAAAAACGCGCAGCAAAGCGCATTCATCGATTTTTTGATTTGAAAATCCCCTCGCAGCCAAGGCAAGTGCCACTGCGCACAGCAACGCACAAAGAAGCGCCACCAAGTTCAAGAACTCTGAGGCGCGCTCCATGGTGACGCGCATCTCTGCTCGGCCCTCTTTCAAGCTCTCGACGTGAATGCCTCTGAGGTGCTTGGATTTGATTTCATCACTGGCCCATGCTTGAAAGGATTCGATCTGATGCTTTGGACCGGTTAGAGCCAGTCGCCAATTGATTCTCGATCCCGGTTGCATCAGATGCGTGGACTCCAAGTCGTCCAAGGCAATCATGACTCGGGGTGCAAAATTCATAAACCCCGCACCCCTGTCGGGCTCGCTGGCGATGGTGCCCCCAATGGAGAACTGCGCGTCTCCAATGGCCATTGTGTCACCCACACGAAGTCCCAAGTCTTTCAATACTTCGGGATCAACCCAAGCGACATGGGAGGTGTGGGGTGTATCCCTCTCTTGCAGCGTTAATCGTCCCTTTAAGGGGTAGTTGGTTGGCACCGCCTTTAAGGCCACCAAGTGAGTGCTGGGTTCACCTTTGACCTCACCTCTGGCCATGGTCGCAAAAGAGACCAAGAGGGCATGCTCCAATTGAAAGTGCTGGGCTTGCTCCAAAAAAACCTCAGGGGTGGGGTGGTCGCTTGAAACCACCAAATCGCCACCCAAGAGCGCAGCGGCATTTTGCGCCATGCCGCCTTCAATGCGATCGGCCAAGAACCCAACAGAGCTCAAAGCGGCCACACCCAGTGCAATGCTTGCAAAGAGCAAATTCAACTCGCCAGACCGCAGGTCTCGCACAATCATCTTCCAAGCACGCTTTAGGGTATTCATGTGAGGTCTGCAGTAGAGGGCTTGATGTTCAAGTGTGTGTGGGCATGACTGCCAAGCCAGTTTGTGTTTTAAGCCTGAGCAAGAGGTGCGAGAGTTTAAAGACCGCGTACTCAAACGGATGGTTTGGTTGGAGTGTATTTCAAGTGTACTGTGCCCAGGGCTTGGGTGTGGGGTGCGGGACCTGGAACCCCCACGCTGCGAGTGTCATTGCAAGGGTCAGAGCGCTTCTGGTCGATTTTGACTTGATCGAGCCTCCAATGATCCAAAAAAAAGCAGCCCCGAAGGGCCGCTGATTTAAGGTTAAAGGTTAAACCTGGTTGCAAGCTGTGGCTTGCTGTCAGATCAGAACACCAAGAGCAAACCGGCTGCGATGTTGGTGACATTGCCACCTTGAGCGCTGGAGGCGAATGTTGCATTTGCGCCGTTGGTGTTTTTGCCGTAGAGCATGAACAAGCCAATGTTCTTGTCAAAGTTGTACTTGGCACCCAAGCTGGTGAGTTGACCGTTCAAACCTGTGGTTGTACAAGCTGCACCACCAGAGATGGTACATGTGCCTTCCAAAGACTCAACGTGGTTGGCAGAAACCGTCCACACGGGGCTCAATGCGTATTCGGCACTGACTTGGTAGGTGTTGGTTTTGTAGCCAGTGAACTTGCCAGCACTCAAAGCGTTTTCTGTGTACTGCAGAGTTGCAAAGTCAGCAGACAATTGCAATGCGTCTTTCACGTATCCAAAGCTCAAGCGGTTGGCTGTGTCTCTAGAGCCTGGGTTGGCACTTTGCAATGTCGTGGCGGATTCAACGTAGCCTGATCCGCTGAAGACGCGGTAGTCGTTGTGAACCTCTTGAGCCAGACCCACGTAGAAAGTGCCATTGGTCCAGCGAGCGCCAGCGGCGGTCAAGTACTGGTTTTGAGTGGCAGTTCTATTTTGGTCAGGACGATAAGAGTAGCCCACTGAAAAGCCGTTGAAATCTTCGCTGAGCAAACGAACTTGGTTACCAATTCGAGTGTTAAAGGAAGTGACGGCGCCTGTGGCTGCTTTCCAACCCACATCGGACATAACGCCACTGGTTGACACGAAGTTGGAGGAATCGACGCCCAACATTTTGATGCGGTTACCAAAAGTTTTGTAGATGGTGTCCATTTGACCGAACTGAGCAGTACCGTAGCCCTTTTGTGAAATGGAGACAAATGCGTCACGTGTGTCTGTGAACAAGCCCTGTGTGTTGCTCTTGGTCACAGTGGTTTGGCCGTATGCGCTGTTGTCGATGTTCTTGCCCATCACGCCTTGGAAATCAAAGCCGATGGTGGTGTTGCCAAATGCTTTTTGACCCTTCACGCCCACATAAGACTGTGACCAGTTGAGTTGGGTTTTTTGTGTGGGGGTTGCAGATTGAGTCACGGTGCCAGCAACGGTTTTCTTGCTTTGCATGGAGTTGTTTGCACTTCCAGTGACTGAGCCATCGGTAAATGAGGTGACGTCATACTCAGGATACAGTGTGCCGTAGACTTCCAAATTGTCGCCCAAGACTTGCATGGCGTTGGTATGTGAGGAAATTGAGGCCAATGCGAGTGCTGCAAGGCCAATGGCATGACGATTGAGTTTCATTTGTTTTTAATTCCAAGGTGTTTGTAATTGCCTGAGTCCAGCTCATCGGTGTGAACCGTTGAGAGAGACGCCAGATGGGAGATTGATCATTCCTTGATGCGGAACGCGGTTCCACACCAAGTTGATGCCCTTGTATTAGGCTTAACTTTTCTTTACAAAGAAATTCGGGGTTTCCCTTTGTTAGACGTTCCAGTTGTATATGGGCAACAAATGAGGGGGTCTCCCTTCAAGCCAAAAAACGGTTGATACGAGTCCTTGATCGTGGCTTTCCCCATTGACGCTTGGGGCTTCAGAATTTAATATAGAGGAACATCGTTCCTTTATGTGAAACGACATAACCCAATGTGACCTCCTGTTTCGATGGGTTTACATCCGTTTTTTTTAACCGAGTTCAATCATGCCTCACGACAAAGACACCAGCCACTGGCACGAGCCAGCGGGCAACAAAAAAGCCGGCTACGGTGAGTTTAAAAAGCAACCCACGCCTTATGACGCCTTCATGGAGTCCGAGGGGATCCCGGTCTTCAGGGGTGTGGGTATCAGCAAGGTTCAAAATTTACCTTTGATGCCTTGGAAACGCACGGGCGGCAAGGGTCACTACATTCAGCTCTACGGGACCGAGACCAAGTGGGGCTGCTATGTGGTGGAGGTGCCTCCTGCAGGTGCATTGCACCCTGAGAAGCACATGTTTGAAAAAATCTACCTTGTTGTTGAAGGCCGTGGCACCACTGAGGTTTGGCAAGAGGGTGACAAAAAGAAACACGTCTTTGAATGGCAAAAGGGCTCCATGTTCTCCATTCCCGTGAACGCTTGGCACCGCATTGTGAACGCCACTTCCGGTGGTGCTTTGCTCTTGGCGGGTACCACCGCACCCAACGTGCTCAACATGCTTCAAAATGTGGACAGCGTCTTTAACAACCCCTTCATCTTCAAAGACCGCTTCAGCGGAGCGGATGATTTCTACCATGCCAAGGACGACATCGCACCGGACCCGGTGCGGGGTTTGGCCATGCGCAAAACCAATTTCATCCCCGATGTGGTCAATTGTGAGTTGCCACTGGACAATCGTCGCTCGCCTGGGTACCGAAGGATTGAGCCCTTCATGACCAACAACTGTTTTTACTTTTGGATTGGTCAGCATGAAAATGGTCGCTATTCCAAGGCCCATGCTCACACCTCAGCCGCGGTCCTCATTTGCTTGAACGGCAAAGGCTACACCTACACCTGGCCAGAAAAAGAAGGTGAAACGCCTTGGAAGGACGGAAAAGCCGATGTGGTCAAACGCATTGACTACGAGCCCGTGGGCCTGGTCTCTGCCGCTCCAGGAGGAGCTCGTTGGTACCACCAGCATTTCAGTGCTGGCAAGGACCCCTTGAGACTGACTGCGTGGTTTGGGCCTCACAACCCAGGACGTGACCCTGGAGCACCTGGCGAAAAGCACACCGATTACACCGCCCAAGAGTTGACCGAAGAAGGTGGAACCGCCATTCCGTACTGGATGGAGGATCCCTTTATTCGCCAAGAGTACCAAAGTCTTCTCAAAGCCAATGGGGTCACTGATCGCATGGATCCGGCTTGGTACGAGGTGCCCGAGGGTCAATCTGTGATCAAAAGGAGATGACCAGCGAGGCGGGTGGCCGCATTTTCTTTAGCAACATCAAACGCAGCATGGAGGAGGAAGACGAGATCGTCCTTGTGAGCGTGGGAGTTGACATTGGGTCCTC
>CAIKYO010000365.1 GCA_903831655.1 uncultured Burkholderiales bacterium | reverse complement strand
TGTTTTCAAAAAACGTTGTGCTTTTAAGATGGAGTAACCCAAACCTGAATTCGCTGCCACCAACTCAGCGACCACTAAATAAGTCCAGGCCCACCCCATGGTCAATCGCAGGGTGTCCAAAATGGCGGGTTTAGCGGACTGAAAGAGGACCAATTGAATGATTTCACTGCGGGTGGCCCCCATGGTTTGGGCCGCTTCAATCTGCGCGATGGGCACGAGCCGCACGTTCTCCGCCACCATCAAGACCATTTGAAAGAAGGTGCCTATGAAAATGATGGAAATCTTGGCGCTCTCACCAATGCCCAACCAAAGCATCACCAAGGGAATGAAGGCCACAGCAGGCATGTAGCGGATGAAATCTGTCAACGGTTCAAGGAGCGCTTCCACGGGTTTAAATGCACCGATCAAAAGGCCTAAAGGAAGAGCGATGATGGCCGAAATTGCAAAGCCTGCAATGACTCGGTACATGCTGATCATGGTGTCGCCCCAAAGATCGTCTTCTGTGACCCAACTGCCCAATCGGGTCAAAACTTCCACGGGGCCGGGTAGAAAAATCGGATCAACCCATCCAGAATTGTGCAGCCAAGCCCATGCCAGCAAGGGCAAAATTAAACCCAAGCTTGCAAAAAACCAATATTGAGTGCGTGTGATGCGGGCTGCAATCCCCCAAATGCTAGGTCGGGGAGGGGCGGGTGAATGGCCAGATAAAGACTTCGTCAATTCAAACTCCAAAGTGAACATAAGGTCGAGGGATAACCGTCAGCATGAGCCGTGATCTCCCGGGCTTTTGTCCCTCCGTGAAACCGCATGCGATTGCGGTCGACCGCTCTTGGACCAGCCAAACTGTGATTACAGTTCCGGAACCCTAGCTGTCTGTGTTGACTGATATCTTGTGCTGATCTGTTTGACGTACATCCTCCTCCTAAACATCTAGCAAAATAAATGCCAATAAAATTCAAATGGCATGAAATAAGGAGAGCACTTGTCTTTGATCGATTTATGGTCGCTGTTTTAAATTGAGTTCAAGCTCCATTTGGAAAAGTTGGAACCTCATTGAAGACTTGATGGAAGCAATGTCCAGTTGGGTTGGCCAGATTTGAAGCGGTCGAATCGCTGACCATGGGTTGAGCTTGGCGCAAAGGGTTTTACTTGACCGTTTCGATTTGCACTCTGGATGTTCATTTCAATACTTGGTCCATGAAATCAATCGAATGACCATAAGTTAAAAGTGTTATTCAACTTGGCGTATCATCAATACTCTTTTTTTGATTCCAATGCCTTTTTTGTTTCAAGGAATGCTCAATGAATTGAATCAGATTCATTGGAATTGAAAGATGCCTTTTGGGCTGAGAATTTCTTTAATTACACTGTTATTGGTTTTTAACATCAATTAAAAAAAGTATTTGCGTATGCATGAAAAATTTGGCCATAAGACCAAAGATGGTTATGAGTTTCGTCTAAAGCGCAATTGCTCTATTTCCCCCTCAAGTCTGGCGCTTATTTTTTTAGCATTGGCCTCGGTTTCTTTGTTGATTGGGGTTGTTTTCTTTTTTTGGGCGCAAAATTAATACTGCCTTTTTCTTTCATTGAAGCAGGCGCACTTAGTATTGCTTTTTTATACAACGCGTTTCATGCGACCGACTATGAGCTTTTAAGGTTCGACGCTGAAAATATTTATTTTGAATCGAAATTTGGCCTCGGTTTGCGTCGTGAGACCTTATCAAGAAGCCTGACCAGGATATTGCCATCTGATAAAAAAAATTTAGTGCAACTGAGTTGCGGCCAAAGACAAATTTATTTTGGATACAACATCCATAGTCAATTTAGGCCATTGCTTGAAAATGAAATAAAACGGTCACTGCAAAGTTAGACAATTACCAGCAGTGTCAACCTCACCCACCGAGTCATCTTCACTCGGTGCCTTTTTACTTTTTATAAAATCAATGATCACCATCGTAATTGCCTCTTATGGCGATGGGCACCTTGCAGCGCATTGTATTGAGTCCATTTTGTCTCAATCGGTTTCACCTCATAGAGTCTTGTTTGTTGACGACGGGGTAGGGGACTGTGAGCATCTACAAAGTCTCTACCCTGAAATTGAATTCGTATTGAGGCCGGAAAATTTAGGAACGGTTGCTAATTTTCAAGACATGCTCTCTCGTGTAGAAACAGAGTATGTGATGTTCCTTGGCGCTGACAATTGGCTCAGGTCCGATACCATCAAATTGCTGTCAGCTGAAAATGCAGACATTGTGACCTACGATATTGTGGTCACTGGTGAATTAAAAGATGAAATACTTTCTCGTGTTCCTGGTGAATCCCAGGAAGTGAATGGGGATCATTATTAGTGTCGTGACAATAAACACCACGGCTCTATGATGTACAGAACTGCTCTTGGAAAGCGTGTGCGATATGAAAAAAGGTTTGCGGACCCCAACACGCACTCTCAAGAGGATTGGAGACTTTGGGACATGATGTTGGCAGCTGGCGCCAGTGTCAGCAGCATTCCAGAGGGCCTTTTGTACTACAGAAGACACAGGGAGAACTTTTTAAAATACAAGACTGTCAATCCTCTTAAGGAGGTTGTAGCGGTTTGAAGTCATCTTTTGCCCTGCGACTTCATGTGTTTTTACTATTTTTAAAATTAGCTTTTGGGCGATTTCATTGCCATTGGCGTTGGCGTTGGTGACTTCAAATTTTGATGAAATGATCCATTTCTTCAAGGCTATAAGGACACCTCGGCCTTTGAACTTCACCGCCCCTTTCATTTGCAGTAATGATTTCCTTTTCGAGAAATAACCATGACCAAAGTAAAAAAAATCATCGATCAAAAAAATTCTTCTATCATTTCAGTTGCTTCTACCGATAAGGTTGAGCTTGTTCTCACGCTGATGCGTGAGCACAGAGTTCGCTCAGTGATGGTCGCTGACAATAAAAAATTGGTCGGTATTGTCTCTCAAGGTGATTGCGCCATCAAGGTTTTACTCCCCAATTTGAATGCAAAAGAAGTTATGGTGTCTCAGATCATGACCCCCAATCCGCTCACTGTTACACCTGATAACTCATTGGAAGAATGTATGGCGATTATGGTTCATAAGCACATTCGACACCTACCAGTTTTGGAGAATCAGCAGCTTATTGGTGTGATTTCAATTGGGGATATTGTTAAAAATATCATTGAAATTCAAGGCAATCAAATTGAATTTTTGGAAAACTATATCAAAGGTGTCAGGATGGCTTGATCTTTAGTTTTGAATAACTCTTGTTCAAGACTAATGAGAAAAAGTAACTTGCCTACTTATCCTGGTTCATGACTTTATTGATTTTTTGATTTAAATAATTCAATTTGAACAAACTTGCAAAACTTGAGTTAT
>CAIKYO010000364.1 GCA_903831655.1 uncultured Burkholderiales bacterium | reverse complement strand
GTCCTGCGAGAACGACCACTTCGTCGCCTTTGCGAATCTTGTTCATGGCTCTTGGCTCCTTACAGAACTTCTGGTGCCAATGACACGATCTTCATGAAGCGCTCAGTACGCAACTCGCGCGTCACTGGGCCAAAGATACGGGTGCCAATGGGCTCCAACTTGTTGTTAAGCAACACAGCTGCGTTGCCATCGAATTTGACCAAAGAGCCATCTCCACGACGAATGCCCTTGGCGGTACGAACCACCACAGCACTGTAGACTTCGCCTTTTTTGACGCGTCCACGAGGAGCAGCTTCTTTAATGCTTACTTTGATGACGTCACCAACACTTGCATAACGGCGCTTGGAACCACCAAGCACTTTAATGCAAAGAACGGACTTGGCGCCCGTGTTGTCGGCAACCTCTAATCGAGATTCAGTTTGGATCATGTCTTTAAATTCCCAACTTGTATCAAACGCCATCCAAACACATTGCCTGGACATACCGCTGATCAGTCTTGGACCCGCCATCCTCTTCACAAACCATTTGTGAAGATTCTGTTAGGGAAGAAACTTCCTGCTCAAAAAATTAAGCAGAGCCCTCAATTATGGCACCCATTTATACCCTCGTCAACCCCTTTGGGTAAAAAGTTATGTGGGAAAGCGGTGGATAATGCGCATAAATGACACACTTTGAGCTTTTTAAAGCGCTCAAATCGTCCTTTTCCCCTCTCAAATGGGTCAAATGGCTTTCGTGGCCCAAATGCCCTGATGCCATCTCTTTGAATCTCTTTGATTTTCACCTTATTTAATATGTCTTCCTCTCTCACCCCCTCCAACCCCACCCCCCAAGGCTTGGCCTTCATTGGTGGGGGCAACATGGCCAGCGCCTTGATCCAAGGCGTGCTCCAAAGCGGCACCTCTCCCGACTCCATTCATGTGCAAGAACCCATGGAGAGCGCGCGCACTCAGCTCAAAAGCCGCTTTGGTGTTCATGTGTGGGCCCAATCAGGAGAATTCTTGAGCCAATGCGACACTTGGGTCTGGGCCGTCAAGCCGCAAATCTTCAAAGAGGCCGCCCTCCAAGTGACCCCCTTTTGCCACAACGCACTTCATTTGAGTGTTGCTGCTGGCATTGCCTCCTCCAGCATTGCTCAATGGCTCAATAGCCAAAGGGTTGTTCGTGCCATGCCCAATACGCCCGCCTTGATTGGCAAAGGTCAAACAGGTCTTTTTGCAGCAGCGGGAGTGAGCCCGGAGGATCGCTTGCGCGTTGAGTCCATCCTTTCATCAACGGGTGCCTATCTGTGGGTTCATGATGAAACGCTCTTGAATGCAGTCACCGCCCTCTCCGGCTCCGGCCCAGCTTATGTGTTTTATTTCATTGAAGCCCTGTGCCGGGCTGGACAATCAATGGGGCTCTCCAGCGAAGAGGCCAAACAACTGGCCATTGGCACCTTTGAGGGTGCCAGCGCCTTGTGCAAACAAAGCAGCGAACCCGTTCAAGTTCTAAGAGAGCGCGTGACCTCCAAGGGTGGCACCACCCAAGCCGCCTTGGAGACACTCAACCACCTCGAGGTGGGTGCTCACATTGAGCAAGCCGTGCTCGCAGCCTGCCACCGAGCCAAGACCTTGGGCGAGGAATTTGGGGCCTAAAAACCAAAAATTTACTTGCTTTAAAGGGTGAGGGTCTCTTGCCCAGCCATAAAAATGCGAAAATACAGGTGTACTAACTTTTGGTGACTTCATGAACAAACTTCTTGCTTCTCTCTTGACTTCAGTGAGCCTTTTGGCTCCCGTTGCTCTTTTCGCTCAATCAGCTGCCCCCCAAAGCCCCGCAGCTCCTGCAGCCGCACCAGCAGCAGCCATGACTCCCGCTCCCGCAGCAGCCCCAGCGGCTCAGCCTGCCAAAGCAGACGCTGCAAGCACAGAGCCTAAAAAGGGCAAAAAGCACAAGAAAAAACACGGCAAAAAGCACAAAGCTGCTGAGTAAGCTCAAAGGCTCTCCTGCAAAAGTCCTCGATTGGCTCCAAGCCCTTCGAGTGCACTTCGCGCAGTGTGCCCTAGCCTCAACCCATCGACCCTCTTCACCCAGGTCGATGGGTTTTTTTATTTGAAGGTGAACCCCAGCACCACGCCCAAGAAAACGGTCGCTCCCAACCAATGGTTGAGCCTAAAAGCCAAGAAGCAACCCTCTCTGGTGCGCCCTTTGATCAAATAGAAATGCACAAGGGCTTGTAACGCGGCCACCCCCAGACATACTCCCCAAGGCCACGCCAACTCAAAGGGGCGCAAAATCCAATACCAAGAGAGCAAATAGGCGACATAGCAAAGCATCACAAACGCCACATCAAAGTCGCCCAGCGTTCGAGCTGAGGTTTTCATACCGATCTTTTCATCGTCGTCTCGGTCCACCATGGCGTATTCGGTGTCATAGGCCAACACCCAAGCCAAATTGCCAAGGAGCAACCACCAAGCCTGTGGCGGCACGACCTCTGTCCAACTCCAATCGGGATGCACATCTCCTAAGACAGCCGCATAGGCCATGGGGATGCCAAAGCTAAACGCAATCCCCAAGACCGCTTGTGGCATGGAGACATACCGCTTGGCAAAGGGATACACCAATGTCACCATCAAGGCCACCACGGACCATGCAATGGTTGCTACATTGATCAAACAAACCAACACAAATGAGATCAACGCCAACACCGCCCCTACACCCAAGGCCTCCTTGACCCCCAAGGCGCCTCGGGTCACAGGACGCTGGGCTGTGCGTTTGACGTGCCTGTCAAAGTCGCGATCGGCAACATCGTTCAAGCAACACCCGGCACTTCTCATCAAAATGGTTCCAAGCACAAAACTCACCACCAATTGCGGGGTGGGCCAACCCCCCGAGGCCAACCAAAGCGCGGACAAAGAGGGCCACAGCAAGAGAAACCAACCGGCCGGGCGGTTCCAGCGAATCAAATCCAAATACAAGGCCAGCCGGGTGACTGGCTTTTCTTTTAAGTCTGGAGGCAAATCGTTCATGCTCAACCCACCTTTGGCGCTTCAGCGCAAGCGCTCAACACCCGCTAACTCACACGCATCGATGGATTTGCGCAAACTCGCAATCGCCTCGTAGCGCGTGAAACTCTTTCTCCACACGAGCACCACACGGCGAGTGGGCGGTTTGTCTTTTCCGTCCACAATGGGCAAATAACTCACAAAAGCTTGGCTGTCTTTTTTCTTCTTGGCGCTCGCCTCCATCGCACCCTGAGGCACCGAGAGTCTGGGCACCAAGGTCACCCCCATGCCTGCAGCCACCATGTGTTTGATGGTCTCCAAAGAAGACCCTTCAAAGCTTTTTTGAATGCCCTCAGTGCTGCTCGAAAACCGGGCGAACTCGGGGCACACTTCAAGCACATGGTCTCTAAAACAATGGCCATTCCCTAATAAAAGCATCGTCTCAGACTTCAACTCCTGAGCGCCGATGCTTTTGTTTTTTGCCAAGGGGTGCGACGACGGCAACGCCGCCACAAAGGGCTCGTCGTACAAAGGCGCGCAAGCCAGTCCCGTATCTGGAAAGGGCTCGGCCATGATGGCGCAATCGATCTCCCCTGTTCTGAGCATCTCCAAGAGCTTGACCGTGAAGTTCTCGTGCAGCATGAGCGGCATCTCTGGCGCGCGGTGAATCGCGTTCTTGACCAACTCAGGCAATAAATAAGGGCCAATGGTGTAGATGATGCCCAGCTTTAAAGGGCCAGCCAGTGGATTTTTACCCCGCTTGGCAATCTCTTTGATGTTGGACGCTTGCTCAAGCACACTTTGCGCTTGTCGCACGATCTCATCGCCAAGTGGCGTCAAATTCACCTCATTGACGCTCCTCTCAAAGAGCTTCACATCGAGCTCGTCCTCCAACTTCTTGATGGCCACAGAGAGCGTGGGTTGCGAGACAAAACACGCATCTGCAGCGCGTCCAAAATGTCTCTCGCGAGCCACCGCCACAATGTATTTGAGCTCCGTTAAAGTCATGAACCACTTTCTATCAATCGTGTCTTGAGTTTAACCAAAATTACTCTCCCAGCGTTTGATTACGCCTTCAAGTACTCGGCTCGAATGCCCTGCCAACGTGACAAGTGTCTTTGGGAAGCCTCAAAATGTTCGTGCCACATCTTGGGGGCCGTCTCACGCGCCCACTCCATCATCTGGACATCGACCAACGGGTCGGCAAAGCGAAGGAGTTGAGCGCCCGACTGCCTTGCACCCAAGAACTCTCCTGGCCCCCGGATCGCCAAGTCTCTTCTTGCAATCTCAAAACCATCTTGTGTCTCCACCATCGCTTTGAGCCTCTCTTTGGCGGTGTCGCTCAAGCGTTGGTGCTCTCCCGTTGAATACAAAAGCACGCAAGCACTCACCGCCTGACCTCGGCCCACACGGCCCCTTAACTGGTGCAACTGACTCAAACCGAAACGCTCCGCATGCTCAATGACCATCAATGAGGCGTTGGGCACATCCACTCCGACCTCAATGACCGTGGTGCTCACGAGCACATGCGTTTGACCTTCTTTAAAGGCCCGCATCACCTCTCTTTTTTCGGGCTCAGGCATTTTGGAGTGCAGGAGTGCAACTCGAGGCGCCTCCCCAGCACCCAAGCCCTCTGACAAAAGCTGGGCGAGTTCTGCATGCGTTTGCGTGGCATTGACCAAATCGATCTTCTCACTCTCCTCAATCAATGGACACACCCAATAGACTTGTTGTCCCAAGGCCAATTGATGTTTGATGCGCTCAATCACCTCGGGCCTTCGGTGTTCGCTCAAGACCTTGGTCATGACGGGTGTTCTACCTGGGGGCAGCTCATCCAATGTGGACACGTCCAAGTCCGCAAAATAACTCATCGCAAGCGTTCTAGGAATGGGAGTGGCCGTCATCATGAGCATGTGCGGCTCTAAATCAGTGAGCCCCGCATCGCGCGTTGAGTCGTTGGGATTGGTTTTGTTTTTTTGTCTCAAGGCGAGCCTTTGCGCCACGCCAAAACGGTGCTGCTCATCAATGATGGCCAACCCCAAAGCTTTAAAGTGCACGCTCTCTTGAATCACGGCATGGGTGCCAATGACCAATGCAGCTTTACCGCTTTCGATGAGCGTCAAGCTGGCCAATTTGTCCTTTTTCTTTTGACTGCCCGTGAGCCACACCACTTGGAGCCCCCGAGAGGCGAGCAAAGGCTCGAGCCAAAAGAGCAGTTTTTCAAAATGCTGGCTGGCCAAGATTTCGGTAGGCGCCATGAGCGCACATTGCCAACCAGCTTGAATGCAGTGCGCAGCGGCCAATGCGGCCACCACCGTTTTCCCAGAACCCACATCCCCTTGCAGCAATCGATGCATGGGCTGGGCACTTTTCAAGTCATCTGCGATCTCTTGCGTGACACGTTTTTGAGCACGGGTGAGCTCAAAGGGCAGCACCTCCAAGAGTTGCTCAGCCAAGCTTTTACCGCCCCCAGTAGTAGCCTCCAAGATTGGAGAGCGCAATTCAAGCCTGGCTTGTCTGGCTTGGTACTGCGAGAGTTGTTGGGCCAATAACTCCTCTGCCTTTAATCTCTGCCAAGCTGGGTGCTCATGGGACTGCAAAGACTCAATGGGTGTTTGGGCACTGGGACAATGCAGCGCCCAAAGGGCCTCCTTCAAACTCAAGCTCAAATGGGGCTCCCAGGCCTTGGGGATCGTGGGCTCAAAGTGACTTGATTTCATGGCCACCTTCAATCCAGAGAGCACCGCTTTGCGCAAGTAACTTTGCGGCAACCCTTGCGTGCTCGCATACACCGGGGTCAAACCCTCGGGCAATGGACCGCCTGCTTTTTGCACCGTGGGGTGCATGACGGTGTATCCCATCAGTCCACCCCTGACTTCGCCCTTGAAGCGAAGCGTCTCACCCACCACAAATTGCTTCAACTGAGTGGGGTAGAAATTAAAGAAACGCAAGGTGCAGGCACTCTCTTGGCTCCTCACCTCCACCTTTAATTGACGACGTGGTCGGTACACCACTTCCACACTCTGCACCACCGCCTCAAAGAGAATCACCTCCCCCTCGCGCGCCTCTCGCAGGGTACCCAAACGGGTCTCATCCTCATAGCGAAATGGCAAATGAAGCGCCAACTCCGTTGGGCTGGTAAGCCCCATGCGATGCAAGGCTTTTTGCGGGGCAGATAAGGGTTTGCTGTTTTCCATGAAGGCTCAATTGTGCACCCTCTAAAGAGTGGGTCAAGGTCGCTTGAAGGACATCCCTCACTTGGATTGAGAGCCTCTCGCCGATTACAATGCTTCTCGCAGTCCTTGGCCCATCGGCGTGACTCGCAAATTCTTCTCTATTTCATTGACTCAACTTGGAATGGGCCAGTCAAGCCCTCAAGCAACATGAACCCTGCGTCAAGCGCAAAGCCTCACCCCAATTTGCCCCTCTCTTTGAACACCTTCGTCAACCCACCACGCCCTTGGCAAGTGGAGGACTTTGACTTTGAGCTCCCCCAAGAGCTCATTGCCCAGCACCCCGTGCACCCCCGAAGCGCCTCTAAGCTCCTAGACGGCACCGATGTGGGCATGGTGGATCGACATTTCTACGATCTACCTCAGCTTTTGCAAAAAGGGGACTTGCTGATTTTCAACGACACCAAGGTCTTGAAGGCTCGCCTCTTTGGTGAAAAATCCACTGGCGGACAAGTCGAGTTGTTGATTGAGCGCGTGCTCCCCCCACCCAGCCACCCCAGTGAAGCACCCCACCAAGTGGCTGTGCACATGCGGGTGAGCAAAAAGCCACGCTTGGGTGGCGTGATCCATTTGAACGGCGGGCATCAAGCGACCTTGCTCTCGCGCTGGCCCAACGAGGATGGCCCCCTCTTTCGAATGGCCTTGTCCTCAGACCCTTATCTCATCATGGAAGAAAACGGGCATTTGCCCTTGCCGCCCTACATTGAACATACAGACACCGAAGAGGACGCAGAAAACTACCAAACGATTTTTGCCAAACACCTGGGAGCCGTTGCAGCACCCACTGCGGCCCTTCATTTTGAGGAGTCCACACTTTTGGCCCTTGAGGCCATGGGCGTTGAGCGGGCTGCTGTCACGCTTCACGTGGGTGCGGGCACCTTTCAACCCGTTAAAGCGCAAAACATCCATGAACACCACATGCACAGTGAGCACTACATCATCCCCCCCAAGACCCAAGAGGCCTTGCTCGCTTGCAAGCAAAGGGGCTCAAGAGTCGTTGCTGTGGGAACCACTTGCGTGCGCACCCTGGAGTCTTGGGCTGCGAGTGGCTTGAGTCAAGGTGACACGAACATCTTCATCACCCCTGGCTTTGAGTTCAAATGGGTGGACTTGATGCTCACCAACTTTCACCTCCCCAAGAGCACGCTCATGATGCTGGTGAGCGCATTTTGTGGCTATGAACACACGCGTCGCCTGTATGCACATGCGATTGCAAAACAATACCGTTTTTTCAGCTACGGAGATGCCATGCTCCTCAAGCGCCAACCCTTGGAGTCCTCCCATGCTTGAATTTGAAGTCTTGAAAACCCACGGTCACGCGCGTCGGGGCACGCTCAGGCTCAACCACGGCGTGGTTCAAACCCCCATCTTCATGCCAGTGGGCACCTACGGCACAGTCAAAGGGGTGATGCCCCAGAGTTTGGAGGCCATGGGTGCACAAATCATTTTGGGCAACACCTTTCACTTGTGGCTCAGACCCGGCGTTGAGATCATGAAGAGTTTTGGTGGGTTGCATGAATTTGAGAGATGGCACAAACCCATCTTGACCGACAGCGGCGGCTTTCAAGTGTGGTCGCTGGGGGAGATGAGAAAAATCTCCGAGGAGGGTGTTCGCTTTGCCTCTCCCGTGAATGGCGACAAACTCATGCTCACGCCTGAGGTGAGCATGCAAATTCAAACCGTGCTCAACAGCGACATCGTCATGCAGTTCGATGAGTGCACACCTTATGAAACACACGGCGTGACCACATCGGAGCGCGATGCCAGAGCCTCCATGGAGCTGAGCCTTCGCTGGGCCGCGCGCTGTCAAATCGAATTTGAAAAGCTCTCCAACCCCAATGCCCTGTTTGGTATCGTGCAAGGCGGCATGTTTGAAAACCTAAGACAAGAGTCCTTAGAGGCCTTGGTGGAGATGAATTTTCCAGGCTACGCCATTGGAGGTGTGAGTGTGGGAGAACCGAAACCGGAGATGCTCAAAATCATGGCGCACACCCCTCACCGGCTGCCGGCCAACAAACCCCGGTATTTGATGGGTGTTGGAACGCCTGAAGATTTGGTGCAAGGGGTCTTGGATGGGGTAGATATGTTTGACTGCGTGATGCCCACCCGAAACGCCAGAAATGGGCATTTGTTCACACGCTTTGGCGACTTAAAAATTCGCAATGCGCGTCACAAAACCGATCATGCTCCACTCGATGAGACTTGTACTTGTTACACCTGTCACGGATTCAAAAGAGACGACGGCACGAGCAGTGGCGGCTTCAGTCGCGCCTACTTGCACCACTTGGACCGATGCGGTGAGATGCTGGGCTCCATGCTCAACTCCATTCACAACTTGCATTACTTTTTAAATTTGATGCGCGAATTTAGAGAGGCGTTGGACAATGACCAAGTCGACACATTTGTGTCCACCTTTCACGCCAACCGAGCTCGCGGGGTTTGATCACCCCCTCACTTGCTAGAGTCGAGAGGCGCCTTGAACACTCAGCCTGTAAAGACGGTGAGCACGCCGCTGTAGCCATAAACGTTTTGATGCGCGATCTCGCCACCTGCGAAAAAACCCACCAAGGGCACATCCCCCAAAGCGCGCCTTAACACTTGGAGCTCAGCGCTCGGAGCTCCAAAATGAGGGCCTCCACGACCGGCACAACTGACATAAATGGCACCCAGTACCCGGCGATCGGGGTGCGGCTGTGAGAAGTCCCCCGCCGTCAACTCTCTGGCCATCTCCTCGCTCAACTCCTCAGGCTCCAAGCTGGCCCTGATTTCGGTACCGATTCGGGTCAGATCGGCTCTCGCGGCTTGGGCGTTTCGTTCACAAAAAGACATTTGCATGCCACTTCGAATGTGCTCTGCAACGGCCACACCCGATCGGGCTGGATCCACACCAATGATGTGACGAACCGTTACCGCGTCTTTGTAGTGCCCTGTTTTTTCCAACGCACTTTGCGTGTTCTCACTCAACCCAACCAGGGTCTGGCGTAAGCGAGAGACGAGCGCTTTGGGCTGCGACATGGAAACCCCCAACTCTCGCTCAAAGACGCTCAAAGCGGGCTCATGGTCCAGCTCCAAGATCAAGTTTTGATCAAAAGCGGTGATTTGGTGAGAAGGCCCCAAGGGCATGCATCCTTGGGTAACGCGAGATACGAGGGCCACACCCTCACCAAACGCAACGCCGCTCAACCCGCCTGAGAACACACCACGCACCTGCCCCTGGCCTTGCACGTTGCCTTGACCACTCAGGGCAAATTGCACTTGTTGGCGTCTACTTGAAGACAAGCCCCCAAACACATACCCGGTTTGGGTGCGCGCAGCCAACTCCTCTATCAGCTCGCCCAAATCGGGCATTCTGGCATCTGCGTGAATGAGCGCCGTGTGTGCCTCAAACCCTGACATCTCTAGGTTCGCAAGCGGTGTGACACCACTGAAGACGCGGTACTGATCGGTCGGCAACTCACACAACATCACCGCCAGTGCTGGCTCATCAAAGTACTCCACATTGTTGGACGCAATGCCCACCCCAACACTGCCCACCCAGTCGGTGACCCACGGGAGCTCAGCACTCAATTGGTCAAGCACCTCTTGGGCATGGGGGGCAAAATGATCGGTGATGTAGAGCACGCCCAAAGTTGGCGCATCTGCATAATGAGCCTGCGTCATTTGAGACTTGAGTTGCGCCAACACCAACCCACACGCCACCTCAAAACTGGGGTGCGTGGCGTGTGCAAAGGGAAACAAGGATTGAGTCATGTCACGCTATGTTCGCAAATGCTTGGCCTAGTCGCACAGGCAAGCCGGCACTAGCGAGCCTTTTTTCTGGCGGTGTTTTGAATCGGATTGGCATCTGAGTCGGCAATCGTTTTGGCAAGCACACTGGAGAGTGTTCTTTTGGGGTCCCTTTTTTTGGCGGGTGTCGCACGCGAAGTTGCGACTTTCACAGCCGCCTTTGATGGCGGTGCGACTTTGGGGGCGGATTTTTTGGCCTTGGTTTTTGGAGACTGCTTGGGGGGTTGAGCCGATGGCTTTGAAGCGGTCTTGGCCGTGCTTTTTAGATGGCTCTTGGTATCGGACCTCTGAGTTGAGGGGGGTTGAGTGGGGGACGCCGCTTGAGACTCATTGGTCTCATTGGCCACATTTGCAGCATTTGTGTTGTGCTTTTGGATCTCATTCAAGGCTTTGGTGGCGATGTCTGAGAATTGTTCAGTAAGTGCACCCCACCACTTCATGGGGTCGGGCGCCAAGCCCTGGGACTCTCCTGTGGGTTGGTTGCGGCCACTGGGTGAGCTTGACTGAGTGTTTGACTGAGGGCTTGAATGGTCTTGACTTTCGGCTTGCTCAGGAGCGGCCTCCTCGGGTTCACTGTGTGGCTCTGAATGAGTGTTTTGCGCATTTGCGCTGTACTCTCGCTTAGAGGCCTCTTGCCACATGGCCACAGCTTGCTCTTGCATGCTGAGCCAGTTCTTTTGTGCATCCTTCAAAAACTGCGCGCCCGCCTCTGAGCCCGGCGATGCATTCTTCGATGCGGCAGGTGCATCACTGGGTTCAGATTGGTGTTGTTCTTTGACATTTTCACGCGCACTTTGCTGAGCAAAGGAAGCGGCAAAGGGGTTGGCTCTTTTTCCAGAGGAGTCACCCGCTGGAGCCTTGTCTGATTGAGATTCAGCGCTTGCCTGGGTTGACGAAGGCTTGATCTCCATGCCTTTCATCAGATCGGACATGCTCATGTTCATGCCCTTTAAGGTCTTCAAGGTCATCAATTGGACCTCCAAGGCTTGAACGGTCGCACTCACGGCCTTTGAATTTTGCTCTAACCAAAACTGAACGGTTTTGAGTTCTTGAATGCGTTTTTCTATTTCTTCTGGATCCATCGTAGGCGCCACCCATTGATGTGCGGTGGGTGCATTTTGCCCAGGCTGCGCCATTTGTTTTAAGAAATCAAAACCAGGTACGAACTTCAAATAATCGAAAGACTCACTCATAAGATTTGGCCTGTGGTCATGGGATGATGTCTTCAATGCGACATGTGCATGTGTTCACTCGGTGCGGGAGTGGCCTGGGGTGCGCTCATCGAAAAAGGCACCTCAATTTCCTTTTGTGTCTCCACACCGTTGGCGTCTTTGAACGTGAGGACCAAGGGGAGCACCGTGGCTTTGGCAAACTCGGGTTTTAAATCCATGAGCATCAAGTGATAGCCCCCTGGCGCCAATTGAAAGGGAACTTGAGGCTCAAGTTTCATCTCGGAGACGGGAGCCATTTTCATGGTGTTGCCCTCCATGCTCATGCTGTGCAATTGGGCCACACCGACCAGGGGAGAACTCACCCGAACCAAGCTGATGGGCTTGGCGGCGGTGAGGGTCATGAAAGCGCCAGTTGCCTTTTGTCCAGTCACAATGGGCCGGACCCATGCACCACTCACACTCACCTGCGCCCAAGCGCCAACGCAGGTCAATATGCCCATTAGGCTTGCCAAGACCATGCGCTTCATCCTCAAAGGATTGGAGAGGCTTGCATTTGATTCAATGGAATTCATGGTGATAAAGCTTTCACTAAATGTTCAGGGACCTGGGGTTTAAGTGTGCTTGGCCGCTGGCCTTGCATGTCTCATGTTCTTATTATGAGCCCTTTGTGGGCCCATTGTGTAGCCTACTTGTTCAAGTGCTTTGCAAAGTCCTCCAACATGGCCCGTGACAATTCACGCACGACTCTGATAGCATTGCCCCATGAAACCAATTTTTCACTTGGCATTTAATGTTCGTGACTTGGATGTCGCGCGTCATTTCTACGTGGGCTCATTGGGCTGTGTCGAAGGCAGATCCACATCAACTTGGGTTGACTTCGATTTCTTTGGGCATCAAATATCCCTGCATTTGGGAGAGCCCTTTGCCAGCGCACCCACTGGGTTGGTGGGTGAACACAAAGTGCCCATGCCTCACTTTGGCATCATCCTCCAAACGCAAGAATGGCAAGCATTGGCTCAAAAATTACAAACTCTAGGCCAAGCCTTTGTGATCGAGCCTCACTGCAGATTTCAAGGCGAACCAGGAGAGCAGTGGACCATGTTTTTGCTAGACCCCTTTGGCAACCCCATTGAGATCAAAGGCTTTGCCAACCAAGAAGCTGTTTTTGCTCACTGAGGGCCCAAATCCATGATCACGGCATGATCACGCCGCGATCATGCCACTTGCGCATCCAAAGAAAGCACTTGCTGCTCAATCGCGCCAAAGACGGATTGGCCCGACTTGGACTTGAACTCCATCTTGAACCCATCGCCTGCGTTTAAGAATTCAGTGCTTGGGGCCGTTTGCGCCAAGGACTCCATCTGACGTTTTTGCGCCAAACTTGAGAACCCATTGGGCCACTCAGTTTGGCCTTGGGCGTCCAAGGATGCGTTCACAATGGCACCACTTCCAATCACGGTGCCAGCGCTCAAGTCGCGCGTCTTTGCAGCTTGCGCGATCAACTCTCCAAACCCTTGGTGCATGAAGGCACCAGTGTCAAGCAATCCCACCTTTTTCCCATTCATGACCAAATGAAGCACCCCGTCTAGACGTCCCCCACTCCATGAGGCACCCAACTCATCGGGGGTGACAGCGACCGGAGAAAAATAGGCGCGGGCGATTTGTCCTTGGCCCCAAGCACCACGGGACGCGTCCTCTAACTTGCGCAAATGAACGCAATTGGTAAGCATGACCAATCGAATGCATTGCACCGCCTCCTCGGCCTCGGTGCCCTTGGCCACATCGGAGGTGATCACCGACAACTGAGCCTCAAAATCCAGACCCAACTCCACATCCTCTGAAGAGAGCTCACGCCTAGGTCCCAACAGCGCATCGCTTGGCAATTGAATCGGCCCCAAGCCCTCACCCGCCTGCTCTGCGTATGCGTTAAATCCCAATCGTTGGTAGGTCCTGGGCAAAGGGGCCATGCACATCTGGGGATTAAAGGGAAAGGCATGCCGAGCTTTGCCCTGGTTCAAGCTTTGAGAGAGGTCTTGGAGCTGGGGATAGATGAAATTCCAATCTTCTAGCAACTGTTTGAGCGTGTGGGCGCACTCACTCACAAAATGCGCCATCTCCAAGTCCTCAGAGACCACCACGAGTTGTCCGTCTCTAGAACCATCTTGATAGGTAGCCAGTTTCATTGTTGTATCTCTCTCATTGAACCTGTTGAAGGTTGATCATCAAAAGTGAAGGGTGGGTGGGCACGGTGTTGCCAACCCCTCAAACGCAGTGCTCATTCTAATGAAGAGAATGAAGTCTTCTAGAACCGCTTTGCGGTTAAGGTGCCATGCCTTTTTGAATGCCGCGCAGAAGGGTGTTATCCTTTGCACAATAGATGTTCACCCAATCCAGTCCCTTTGATGACCCTCACGTCCTGTCTTGACTTTGTTGGCCTGCCCCAAGTGACTTTGCGCATTCTAATTTTGCGCAAACACGCCAAGACCTTTTGCTTGGTTGCCTTGGGCTTTGGGTTCACCAGCCTTGCTTGCTCACAAACACCCAGCGCTCCCTTGTCAAATGTGCCAAGTTTGCACCACCTGGGCAACCTCGCCTTTGTCAGCCGCGCACAACTGGACTACAAAATCGAGGGCAAAACCCACGGCTTTTCCTACCCGGCCAAAGCAAGCATGCGCTGGAGTGCAAGCGACAACAACTACCAAGCTTCCCTTGAAGTGGGCTTGCCCCTGATTGGCAACCGCACCCAAAACTCCCAAGGCCTGATTGGCCCAGGAGGACTCGAACCCTCCTCATTCAAAGACCACCAAAGGCGAGACTTCCAAGTCACGCTTCAAAAAAAGGAAGGCACCATCGTGTGGAGCGATGCCAATCCTTCCAGCTCCCCCTTGGAGGCACAAACACAAGATGCGTTAAGCGTTTTCTTTCACCTCTCCACCTTGCTGTGCAGCCTGTCTGAGCTCCCCCCAAGTGGCAAAACACTGACGCTGCCCATCGTGATGGCCCAGTCGTTGGAACACTGGACGTTTAAATATTTGGGGCTTGAGAGCGTCTCAACCCCGCTTGGCGAACTCCAAGCCTTGCACGTTCAACGCCTGGCCCGCTCCAAAGACGACAAGCAAACAGTGGACTTGTGGTTGGCAAGCGATCTGGCCTTCTTGCCAGCTCGCATCTTGATTGAACAAGGCGAGGGAGAGCGCGTGGATCAGTTGCTCAAAGCGGTGCAGTGGTGAGGACCCGCGAACGCACGCTTTAGCGAGCCAAGCTCAAGCCTTCTCTGCGGTCTCAAACCTTTTGATTCCATGGCGGTAAAAAGGTTCCAATAAAAACAGCACCGAAATCAATCGGCAAACTTGAAGTGAGGTCACCAAAGGTGCGGCCAATTGAAGTGCTTTGGCTGTGAGCGCCATCTCGGCAATGCCGCCCGGTGCGGTGCCCAAAATCAAGGTGAGCAAATTTTGATCATCAAGTTGAGCCATCACATACGCAAAACCCGAACAAGCAATCACCAGCAAAAGTGAGCCCATCACCACCGTCATCAACCACCGTGGCGCCATTTTGATGAACTCTTTGGTGAATCGGACCCCCAAACTCACCCCCAAAAACATCTGTCCTGCATTGACCATCCACCCCGGCACACCCGATAAATAAATCCCATCTGTGGCCAAACCCATGGAGATCAACAAAGCGCCCAAAAACCAAGGATTGGCTCGGCCCCATTTTTTGAGGAAATAAACACCGACGGCACTCAAGGCACACAGCTCCCCAAACCCCATCAGATCAAACTCATGCACATTGGACAAGAGTGCGTTGGAGCCCTGAATACCCAGTCCCTTCAAGGTGAAGGGAATCACCAAGGCAATCACCATCACCCGCATGCTGTGGGCACTGGCCACCAAATCGGTTCTGACTTGCTCCCTCTCCGCCAAGAGCGTCATCTCCGATGCGCCCCCAATGGCACTGGAGAACACACAGGTTCCCAGAGTCAAGCCTGGTATGGAGTGTCGGTTCAGGGCAAACAAGAAGGCGCCAAACAGCGCGCCGATGAAGAGCGCCCACACGACGCTCAACACAATCACCCACCACATGTGCGCGATCACATGGGCATTGTCTGGACTGAAGTAAAGGCCCAAAGCCATTCCAATGATCCATTGCCCAAAATTTCTAAATGGCACATAGCTGCGTGTTCTAAATCCCATGATTGAGGCCATGGACACAGCCAGCAATGGACCCAACATCCAAGGCAGGGGCCAGTGAAGTGCTTTGAAGATGAGGGCCATGCTGATGCCCATGGCAAGCGTCATGGCGTAGTCGAAAACGACGTGGCGCACAGCAGCACTGGGATCAACACCCAACTCGGATTGCGGCCCTTGAGGAGGCAAGCGGGAAGCACCAAGCCAGGATTTGAATCGCAAAAGAAAACACCCAATGAAGTGACAAAGACGTGTCCAAAACGAACACCGTTGTTTATTTTAAGCGTTTGCAAGTACCTGACTTTGACTTTACCTTGAGCTCAAGTGCTCCCCCCGCATCCTCAAAGGCCTCAGGGGAGCAGACTTTATTTCAAGGTGAGACTTCTCAGATCTCCTTCCAAATCTTACAATGATTGCCATGAACTCCTATATATTGAACCTTTCTTGCCCCGACAAAGCGGGTATTGTCTACGCCGTGTCTGGGTTTTTACTGGAGCGCGGGGGCAACATCACCGAGGCCGCCCAATACAACGACCCTGACACGGGCTTGTTTTTCATGCGCGTGGAGTTCACGGCCAGCCTGAGCGCATCTGAACTCAAAGCGGACCTCAAGCCCTGGAGCGAGAACATGAAATTGTCATGGTCCTTGCATGAGAGCCTGGTCAAAATGCCAAGCGTGATCATGGTGAGCAAAGAAGGTCATTGTTTGAATGATTTGCTTTTTCGCATCAAAAGTGGCCTCTTGCCCTTGGATGTCAGGGCCATCATCAGCAACCACCCTGACTTCTACCAACTGGCCGCCTCCTACAACATCCCCTTTCACCACATTCCCATGACGGCGCAGACCAAGGAGCGCGTCGAGGCTCAGCAGCTCGAGATCATCTCCGGCGTCAACGCCGAGTTGGTGGTGTTGGCCCGCTACATGCAAATCCTCTCCAACACCATGTGCCAAGCATTGAGTGGGCGCGCGATCAACATTCACCACAGTTTTTTACCCAGCTTCAAAGGCGCCAAGCCCTATTACCAAGCCCATGAGCGGGGTGTGAAATTGATTGGTGCAACCGCCCATTACGTCACCGCTGATCTGGACGAAGGCCCCATCATCGAGCAAGACGTCACCCGCGTGGACCACAGCAAAACGGTGGAAGACCTCACCGCTTTGGGCCGCGACACCGAGAGCCAAGTGCTCGCTCGCGCATTGAAGTGGCACAGCGAGCACCGCGTTTTGCTCAACGGACACAAAACCGTGATCTTCAAATAAATTTTGACCTCCCATGCTCAACACACCCGCACTTGCTCAAGACCCACAGCACAAGCAGCGTGTGATCGATGCTTTGCATGGTTGTGTCCCCTCTTACTCGCTGCTCTACACCCCTGAGGACACCACCCCTTATGAGTGCGATGGCCTCACCGCCTTTCGCACCCGACCCCTTTGTGTGGTCCTGCCTCAAACCGAAGAGCAAGTCCAAAAGGTGCTTCAAACTTGCTCTAAACTGGGCGTCCCAGTCGTGGCCCGTGGTGCGGGCACCGGACTCTCGGGTGGCGCCATGCCCGTTCAAGGTGGCGTCGTGCTCTCGCTTGCCAAATTCAATCAAATCTTGTCCATTGACCCCCTTCACAAAACAGCAAGGGTTCAGTGCGGCGTTCGCAATCTGGCCATCAGCGAGGCTGTAGCCCCCTACAACTTGTACTACGCCCCTGACCCCTCCAGCCAAATTGCATGCACCATTGGCGGAAACGTTGCGGAGAACTCTGGTGGCGTGCATTGCTTGAAGTACGGCCTCACCTTGCACAACGTGCTCAAGGTGCGAGGCTTTTTGATGAACGGGGACCCCATCACCTTTGGTTCTGATACCTTGGACGCTCCTGGCCTAGACACCTTGCCCTTGGTGGTGGGCTCAGAGGGCATGCTGGCTGTCACACTTGAGGTGACCGTTAAATTGACACCCAAGCCTGAACTGGCACGCTGCATCATGGCCAGCTTCAAAACGGTGCGAGAAGCTGGAAACGCAGTGGCCCAGTTGATCGCAAGTGGCATCACGCCTGCTGGCCTTGAGATGATGGACCAACGCATGACCGCTGCTGCAGAGGACTTTGTGCACGCAGGCTACGACTTGGATGCTGCGGCCATTTTGTTGTGCGAGTCCGATGGCACACCCGAAGAGGTCGAAGAAGAGATCGCTCGCATGAGTGCCGTGCTCTCTGAGTGTGGCGCCTCTAAACTCTCTTTGAGTCAAAACGAAGCGGAGCGACTGAAGTTTTGGAGTGGGCGCAAAAACGCATTCCCCGCCTCAGGTCGCATGAGCCCAGACTACATGTGCATGGACTCCACCATACCCAGAAAACGCTTGGCCGATATGCTCGAAGCGATTCAAGAGATGGAGAAAAAACACGATCTCCGGTGCGTGAACGTTTTTCATGCAGGAGACGGAAACCTTCACCCCTTGATTTTGTTCGATGCCAGTGACCCCTCCCAACTCCACAGAGCAGAGGCCTTTGGCGCAGACATCTTGGAGACCAGCGTCGCCTTTGGTGGAACCATCACTGGAGAACACGGTGTGGGAGTGGAAAAAATTGGCAGCATGTGCGTGCAATTCACCGCTGAGGAGCTCACCCAAATGCAGCGCCTCAAGATCGCGTTTGATCCCACTGGCCTACTCAATCCTGGCAAAGTCATCCCCACCCTCAATCGCTGCGCAGAGGGTGGGAAAATGCTGGTCCGCGGTGGCCTGCTGCCTCACCCAGAGCTCGAGCGCTTTTAAGGGTTCTCTGTCCCCACAGTTGCCCCGTCCATGACTTGGGCCTTGGGAGCTCTTGCGCCAAAGATGGCGGTACCCACACGCACGCAGGTGCTGCCCGCTTGGATGGCCGCCTCCATGTCTTGCGTCATGCCCATGGAGAGGGTGTCCATTGCCTCATCAGGGCCCAGACCCAAACGCGCTTTCAAGTCGTGAAACACCTCAAAGCCTCTTTGATGAACCGCCACTTGCTGCTCGCGAGTGGGGGAGGGATCGGGCAAGGTCATGAGGCCTCTGAGCTTTAAGCCTTTGAGCCCCAACAAGCCTTGGGCCAAGGCCAATGCGTCCTCGGGTGGCACACCTGATTTGGTGAGGCCCCCATCCACATTGACTTGGATGAGCACGTTGAGAGGGGGCAAGTGATGGGGACGCTGCTCGCTTAGGCGCTCCGCAATTTTGAGACGATCGATCGCATGTGCCCACGCAAAATGGCTGGCAACCCATTTGGTTTTGTTCGATTGAATGGGGCCGATGCAGTGCCACACCAAGCCAGAGAGGGCACTTTGCGTGCGGGCGACCTCTATTTTCTGGACACCTTCAGAGATGTAGTTTTCGCCAAAATCAATCTGTCCCGCTTGGACCAACGTTGCAATGTCATGCAGGGGAAAGGTCTTGGAGACGGCCAAGAGCTTCACAGACCCAGGCTTTCGCGAATGGGCAAGCTCTGCACTTCGAATGCGCTCTAAAACGCTCTTCCAATGTTTGATCAATTCGTCTTGGGTGTTCACAAACCAACTATAGCTTGAATTGGCTTGACTTTTACCTTGCAAGCACGCGCAGAGGCTTGGGATTAAAATTGTTTTTTTGACTTGTGTCAGCTCCACTCACCCTTATTTTTAAAGGCATCCCCCTCATGAGCAGCGTTCTAGAGAAAACCTACGCAAGCGCCACAAAAACGCGCGTTTCCTTTTTGGGTTTGGGTGTCATGGGTTATCCCATGGCTGCACACCTGGTCTTGGCCGGTCATGAGGTGTGCGTCTACAACCGAACAACCGCCAAAAGCGAAGCGTTTATTAAAGAGTTCTCCCACACCCAACGCGTGCACATGGCCCCCTCGCCCAAAGAGGCCGCATCGGGCTCTGAGATTGTTTTTTGTTGCGTGGGCAATGACCACGATTTGAGATCTGTGATCTTGGGTTCAGAGTCACAGCAAGGTGCATTGGCCGGCATGAGTGCCGGTGCGATTTTGGTGGACCACACCACCGCATCTGCAGAGGTTGCAAGAGAGATCTTTGCTCACGCCAAAACCCTTGGTATCGACTTCATCGATGCCCCTGTCTCGGGTGGTCAAGGCGGTGCGCAAGCTGGCCAATTGACAGTGATGTGCGGGGGTGAGTCAGCTCCCTTTGAACGCGTCAAACCTGTCGGCATGGCTTTCTCCAAGGCATTCACCTTGATGGGTGCGAGTGGGTGCGGTCAACTCACCAAAATGGTCAACCAAATTTGTATCGCTGGCTTGGTACAAGGTCTCTCAGAGGCCATCGCCTTTGGCATGAGAGCGAATTTGGACATGAATTTGGTGCTTGACGTGATCGGCAAAGGTGCTGCACAAAGCTGGCAAATGGACAACCGGGGTCGCACCATGGTGGAGGACAAGTTCGATTTCGGATTTGCAGTGGATTGGATGAGAAAAGATTTGGGGATTGTTTTGGACGAGGCCAAAAGAAATGGCGCTCGCTTGCCCGTGACCGCTTTGGTCGATCAGTTCTACGCCGATGTCCAGCAATTGGGCGGCGCACGTTTTGACACATCTAGCCTCATCAAACGACTCAAATGAGGCGTGGGGCGCACGCTTTGAGCGGGCTCCCCCCGCTAGAGCGTTACTTGGAGCCTAAGCTTGGCGCCTTGACCGGTGTTGACATCAAAGACTTCAACTCCTCTTCGCTCAAGATCTCAAAGACCTTGACCACTTTGCTCACACCGCTTGCGTTGCGAGCCACTTGGGTTGCAATGTCAGCCTCTCGTTGTGTGACGCGTCCCATCAGATAGACCGTGCCTTGGTAGGCCACCACATAAAAGGCGGTTGCATAAATGTTTTTCGTGTCCACCAAGTTGGCTTTCACTTTGGAGGCCAAGTACAAGTCTTTGGTTTTGTCAGAGAAGCTGGCAAAAGGCGCCACTTTGAGCTCATTGACCACTGACTTCACGTTCTCCACCTGAGAGACCAATTGCACAATGTACTGTGCATCTCTGTCATTGGACACCTCACCCAAAACCAGCACTTGGCGGTTGTAGCTGTACAAGGTCACATGCGCCTTCTCGCCCATTGCCTCTTTGATGCGGTTGTTGCCCTTGATCTCAATGCCTTGGTCCTCGACTTGGATGCCAGAGGTGCGACGATCAGAGGCGATCAAGGTGCCCTCAACAAAGCCACCCACCAAGAGTGGTGCACAAGCCTGTAAGGACAAGAGAGCTGTCATCACAGCCAGCAAAGAAATGCGGCGAAGGTTGCGAGTGTTCAATGTTTTCATATGTTACTTTCCTGATCCCCTAAGAGCTGAGTGTCCACACCGTCGCACAAACAGTGCAAAACCAACAGGTGAACTTCTTGAATGCGTGCTGTTTTTTCATGGGGTACGCAAATGTGCACATCCGTCTCGCGCAATGCAGCACCCATCTTGCCACCACCCTTGCCAGTGAGTGCAATCACCGTCATCTCGCGTTGATGCGCGCTCTCAATGGCGGTCAACACATTGCCTGAGTTGCCACTGGTGGAGATGGCCATGAGCACGTCCCCAGGTTGGCCCAACGCACGAACTTGTTTGGCAAAAATTTGCGAAAAATCATAATCATTGGCGATGGCGGTCAAGATGGAGCTGTCGGTGGTGAGCGCTATGGCACCCAGCTCTGGGCGCTCGCGCTCAAAACGTCCCACAAACTCGGCTGCAAAGTGCTGCGCATCAGCGGCCGATCCGCCGTTGCCGCACACCAGCACCTTGCCCCCACTGGTGACACAGGCCAAGAGCGCCTGTATGGCACTCGCAATGGGCTTGGAGAGCACCTGCGCGGCTTGGTACTTCAAGTCAGCGCTGTCGATGAATTGTTGTTCGATTCGTTGTTCTAACATGCCCTAGAGTGTACTACTGCTATGATCTTGTGCGTAGATACGGACATTTACCTCAAAGTCCTCCGTTCTGTAATTTTCAACTCTCTCAGAACCACTTGGATGGGGCTCATTCGCTTGATTTTCACCACCTCGGTCCATCCTCGCCCTTGATTGAACCCGACATGACCAACCCCTACACCCCTGCATTGAGCATCTCCAGCAGCATCGTTGGACACCAAAATTTCCCGCCCGGTGCCTTGTATGTGGTGGCGTCTCCCATTGGCAATTTGGCCGACATCACGATTCGGGCCTTGCACGTGCTCCAAAAAATGGACTTCATCGCGTGCGAGGACACTCGCCACACCCAGTCACTACTTCACTCCTATGGGTTGGAATTCAATCGCCAGCAATTGCTCTCCGTTCATCAACACAACGAGGCACAGGGCGCAGTCCTGGCTTTGGAGCATTTGGCCAAAGGCGCAAGAGTCGCTTATCTGAGCGATGCGGGCACACCTGGGGTGAGCGATCCAGGCGCCAAACTGGTGAGCCTCGTGCGCGCAGCGGGTCACCTTGTGATTCCCATTCCCGGTGTGTCCAGCATCACGGCCTTGCTCTCGGTGAGCGGTGCCCAGGACCACCACAACACTGGTTTCGTTTTTGTAGGCTTTCTCTCCAGCAAAGCCCAGGAGAGAAGTGCCCAAGTGCAAGCCATGTCTCAAGACGCGCGCGTTCAAATTTTGTTGGAAGCGCCCCACCGAATTTTGGCCACTGCACGTGCGCTTGAAGCCCTTGGTGAGCGAGAGATCACCGTGGGACGAGAGCTTACGAAACAATTCGAACAAATCAAAACGCTTAAAGCTTGTGATCTCCTCGCTTGGCTTGAGGCCGATGCCCAACACCAAAGAGGCGAGTTTGCGCTCACTTTGCATGCGATGGAGAAAAACACAAACGAGGAGGCCCTGGACACAAGGGTGCTGGAACTCTTGATGAAAGAATTGCCCCTCAAAACCGCTGTGGACTTGAGTGCGGAAATTACCTCACAACCCAGAAAAGCACTCTACGCCAAAGCCTTGAGCCTGAAGGCTTAAAGCTTCGGGGCTGATTTTGTAATGCGCATGAGCCACTCGCACTTGAATCCATCCAAACTGACAGCATTTGAATGGAAAGCTCATCTCAAGCCAATCTTGGATTGCCTTCAAGCACAGTGTTCAAGCGCAGTAATAGGCCCCTATCCTAAAAGGGCACCCCTCTAGCAACTCAGCTTGATGACCTTGGCGTGCAT
This sequence comes from uncultured Burkholderiales bacterium, assembly GCA_903831655.1. Taxonomy (GTDB): domain Bacteria; phylum Pseudomonadota; class Gammaproteobacteria; order Burkholderiales; family Burkholderiaceae_C; genus Limnohabitans. The sequence goes on along the minus strand of CAIKYO010000364.1, from coordinate 4,333 downwards.
TGAAGGGTGGTCCCTGAACACCGTGTGTCCGGTATGGACCTTATTTCATTGGTGCGGCTGGCGGGGATCGAACCCACGACCCTTGGCTTCGGAGGCCAATACTCTATCCACTGAGCTACAGCCGCATTCGTTCTTTCTCCGACTCTGTCAATTGTAGTGTGCCAAATCCAAAAGCACTCTAAATTCCCTTGGCTTTTTACCCTTGTCTGCGCGCCCTATGTGGGAAAGACTCCGGTAGGAAAGCTATAATCTCATCTTTCCTAAGACAACCACCTTTGAGGCCAACATGAGTGAAGAGCATTCAGAAGATCACAACCCCATCAAAACCCCTACACAATTCATGTACACGGTTTTGTTGTCATTCGTTTTGCCAATCTTCATGATCATTGGCTTGGTGTACTACGTCTCCTCTGACAACAAAACAGCGGCTGGCTCAGATTTGAACGATGCAAGCGTTCAGTCGCGCATTGAAAAAGTCGGCTTTGCCGAGGTGCGTGATGCCAATCGAGTTCTCAAGACCGGAGAGGAAGTCTTCAAAGGTCAATGCACCACCTGCCACAGCATTGGAGCAGCTGGATCTCCAAAGTTTGGCGATGCTGCCGCTTGGGGCCCTCGCATCCAAAAGGGCTACGCCGCATTGCTCAATTCAGCTTTGCACGGCAAAGGCGCCATGGGAGCCCAGGGTGGGGGCGACTACGACGACTTGGAAGTCGGTCGCGCGGTCGTCTACATGGCCAATGCAGGTGGAGCGAAATTCACTGACCCAGTGCCTGCTGCAAAATAATCCCTCTTGCGAGGGTAAGTCCCTCGCAAACCCTCAAGCCTTGATGGCTTAAGGTCTTCAAAGAACCACCTTGAATGTTGAATCGTTCAGGTGGTTTTTTTATTGAGACTTTGAAGCTGGACTTTGAACGAATCCAAAGCGCTCAGGCAGGTCCTTTGCGAGCAACTCAGTGGGTCTCCAAATGCCCTGATCAATCACCTCCACCGCCCCCCACATGTCCATGCTATGGACCAAGCCAAATCCCAAATCTGTCTCCAAATAAAGCAAACCACTTTCATCCAAATAAGAATTCAATACAGATGAACTCAAGCGGGTGTGTGAGTGCACACTTACATTAAAGCCTTCTTGGATTTGAACGCGCCAAATAAAGGGTGTGCACTCGAGTTCAATGAATACCCGTTGTGGGCCATTTTGAAAATACCAACGCCCTGAATCGTCCTTGCCGTAATTTCTTGCGATGAAGTCGATCAAGGCCGTGTGCTCAAGGACATCGCCTTTGCTCAAAGGAAAGGGCCCTAGGGCTTGCGTGGCATCATCTCGAAGGCACCAGTTGCCCCTTCGGTCCAAGCCCAGCCAATTGAAGCAATCGGGCACATTGGGCCACTTGGCCATCGCGCGTTTGACAATGTCGTCCATGTGTTGTGTGGCCTTTGAACCTTGAGAATTGGAGTTCGTGTTCGCCAATCAAAATGCAGTGAACCCTCTATCCGTTGCTTTCATTGATTGCCACATCTGAGCATGTGCAAAACCTTGCACACGCATCATTCAATGCAGCACTGCAGGCAAGTCTAAATCTTGTTGGACTTCGTCTGGATTGCCTGGAGAGGCGTGGTGCAAAACCATTCTCCATCCTTGAGGGGTTCTTTGGTACACGTTGGTGGCGTACACATAGGCCATTTGTGGGCCATTGGGGAGCATGACTTCGAGTTGCTCGAGCACGTTGTGCATGGCGCTCGTCAAAGAGTCCACGCGTTTGACACTCAGCACACTGACTTTGAGAACGCCGCCAGCGAATATGTTTTCAAAGGAGTCGCGAATGGCGTGAACACCCACTCGCCTCATGCCGCCTGGATGAATGCAGACCACTTCGTCCTCATCGGACCAGCAAGCCATCAATTTATCCAAGTCAGCGTTTTGCAAAGCCTCGTAAAAGGCCGTTTCAACCTCTTGGGCTGTGCCCCCGAGGGATGCAACTTTGGCTTTGGCTTTGGGCATGGCTACAAAAGGTGAGGATCAAACTCAAGGGCTCATTTGCCCTGAACAGCGCGCAGTGGTTATCTGCACGCTTTGGGTGAATTTATTTCTTGTTACGGAATCTTCTAACCGCAGCCAACTCAGCAATCATGACCGACAACTCGGCTTGGGCCTTGGCCATGTCAATCTCATTCTTGGCTTGATCCAAAGCCTCTTCAGCCAACTTCTTGGCTTCAAGCGCTTTCTCCTCATCCATGTCCTCTCCCCGCACCGCCGTGTCTGAGAGCACGGTCACCGCGTTGGGTTGGACTTCAATGATGCCACCGGCCACAAAAATAAATGTTTCTTGTCCGGCCTCATCTTGAATGCGCACGCTGCCCGCCTTGATGCGAGTGATCAATGGGGTGTGGCGTGGATAAATGCCAAGCTCACCGCTCTCGCCTGGTAACGCCACAAAACGTGCTTTTCCAGAAAAGAGAGACTCCTCAGCACTCACTACATCGACTTGGAGGGTATTCATTGAATGTCCTAGACTTTACGCTTCACTCATGTTGAGCGTCACTGAAGGGAGTCTTCAATCCGATGCGGCCCATGCTCTGGGTGCGCCCGGCTTGAACAGCCCCTCTTGCGACCTTCTCAATTAAATTTTCTTGGCTTTCTCAATGGCCTCATCAATGGTTCCCACCATGTAGAAAGCCTGCTCGGGCAAATGATCGCACTCACCGCCCACAATCATCTTAAAGCCGCGAATGGTCTCGGCCAATGACACGTACTTACCAGCGGTGCCGGTGAACACCTCAGCCACGTGGAAAGGTTGTGAGAGGAAACGCTGAATCTTACGTGCACGAGCCACCACCAACTTGTCATCTGGAGCCAACTCGTCCATGCCCAAAATGGCAATGATGTCGCGCAACTCTTTGTAACGCTGCAAAGTACCTTGCACCGCACGAGCTGTTGCGTAATGATCCTCACCCACGACATTGGGGTCCAACTGACGTGAGGTTGAATCCAAGGGGTCAACCGCTGGGTAAATACCCAAAGCGGCGATGTCACGAGACAACACCACGGTGGAGTCCAAGTGAGCAAAGGTTGTTGCTGGAAAGGGATCGGTCAAGTCATCAGCAGGCACGTAAACGGCCTGAATGGACGTGATAGAGCCCACTTTGGTGGAAGTAATACGCTCTTGCAAACGGCCCATCTCTTCGGCCAATGTAGGCTGGTAACCCACCGCAGAAGGCATGCGACCCAAGAGAGCCGACACTTCGGTTCCGGCCAATGTGTAACGGTAAATGTTGTCAACGAAGAACAGCACATCACGGCCTTCGTCACGGAAGGATTCCGCAATGGTCAAACCCGTCAAAGCAACGCGCAAACGGTTACCTGGGGGCTCATTCATCTGACCATACACCATGGCCACTTTGGATTCGCTCAAATTCTCTGAGTTCACCACACCAGACTCCATCATCTCGTGATAGAAGTCATTACCTTCACGGGTTCTCTCACCCACACCGACAAACACAGACAAACCTGAGTGAGCCTTGGCGATGTTGTTGATCAACTCCATCATGTTCACGGTCTTGCCCACACCCGCACCACCGAAGAGACCCACTTTACCGCCTTTGGCAAAAGGACAGACCAAGTCGATCACTTTGATACCGGTTTCGAGCAGTTCCTGTGAAGGGCTCAACTCGTCATAAGCAGGCGCTTTTCTGTGAATTGAAGCTGTGTGTGTTTGGTCAACGGGACCACGCTCATCAATGGGTGCGCCAAGCACGTCCATGATGCGGCCTAAAGTGGCTTTACCCACAGGCACAGTGATCGCAGCATTGGTGTTGGTCACCATCAAACCGCGGCGCAGTCCATCTGAACTACCCAAGGCAATGGTTCTCACGATGCCGTCACCGAGTTGCTGCTGCACCTCAAGCGTTAAATTGGTGCCTTCAAGTTTCAATGCATCATAAATGTGAGGCATTTGGTCACGGGGGAACTCAACGTCCACCACGGCACCGATACATTGAACAATTTTTCCTTGCTGCTGAGCCATTTTTTGCTCCATTAAATGAATGTACTGAAATTCGTTTGTTTAAAAAGTTTGGGGCTTGCTTACACCGCTGCCGCACCCGCCACGATCTCTGAGAGTTCTTTGGTGATGGCCGCTTGACGGGTTTTGTTGTAGACGAGTTTTAACTCGCCAATCACATTGCCCGCATTGTCGGTGGCTGACTTCATGGCCACCATTCGAGCAGATTGCTCGGAGGCCATGTTCTCTGCAACCGCTTGGTAAACCAAAGCCTCCACATAGCGCACGAGCAAATCATCGATCACCGCTTGTGGCTCAGGCTCATACAAGTAATC
>CAIKYO010000363.1 GCA_903831655.1 uncultured Burkholderiales bacterium | reverse complement strand
GGTGTACATGCTGGCTTTGGTGCTCATCCAAGCCCAAGTCGCGAGTGCTGAAAGAGTGATTGCGATCAAAGAACCTGTGATCAAAAGTGGTTTGAGCTCTAATTCTCCAGGTTGACCACTGATGAAGCTCAGTTGCAGCAAAAACATCAGGGCAAAGTAAATGCCAAGAGTTCTCAGATGGAAGGCTTCTATGCCTAAACTTATCCAGTCTGGTGAGCCTTGCCACAAAATATACTCACCAGCTGGAAGAGCCTCAGGTAATCCCAATTGCGCTTCGAACTCGTGTTCGTGCGTTGCTTTCATACCAGTGGTTCCTGACGCTCAGGAGTTGCATAAAGGGTTCCAGCTCCATAGAAAGCGCAGATCTTCTCTTCTTCAAGTCTGGTAATTTGTTCTGGGTGTTTCAATGATGGAGCTTTATCGAATTGTGTAGACAAAATCGCATGAACGTGAATGTTAAATTTTGTGATTCGCGCAAAGTTCACTGGTAACAGGACAGTTTTTCCGTTAACCAATTCCACTTCAATGTATCTGAACATCATCTCCATTCTGTCAACCCATAAGTCCTTCACAGTTCCAGCCTTTAAATGGTCTGCACCATAGACCGTCAATCCTCTTGGATCGTGATCTTGATGTGCTACTCCGTGATGTGGGGCGGCTCTGAGGGGGACAATTTTTAGTTCTCCATGTGGATCTTTCTCACAAACATCTTCCCTTGCTGCCCAAGCTCCTGGACCCATTCCAGATAGAAGTGGATCACCCACAGGCTCTAGAGGAGCTCCAAGCCAAGCATGAGATGGTGTACCTGAATAATCGCCATCAGGTCTATTCAAGTCGGGAATATGAATGGATCTTCCACCATCTAACTTGTATGTTTTTGCGTCGGGTACAGGCCAACCAATTTGTATTGGCCCATTTTTTTGCCCGTTATCCAAAGGGTATCCTTCCCGATGATTTTCGCGGACCAGGTAATAAATGACACCAGCAAAAAATGCCCAAAATATGTACAGAACAATTTGTGCAACGTCAACGCCTTGAGTGATTGCTCCAGTTTCCATGTGGACATCTCCTATAAAAAAATAAATGTGAAAGTTCAATTGGGCAATTCAGCTAAGCCAAATTGAACCGAGTTGGAAAATTGATCATGTTTTTTTCTTGACAACGGAGCCATCGCAATGAGTGCAATGAATAACAGGATCATTTCAAGTGCAAAGACCAATCCATATCCACTTGATTTATCCATGAGTGCGTCACCGAAATAACCGTGACTTGCAAAGTTTGCAAAGCTATCCTTGAGCACACCGCCGATGGCCATCGATAAGCCTGATGCTGTTGCTTGTACGGCACCCCATGCTCCCAAAACCATACCTGTTAGACCTTTTTCGGGCATCTCCATTGCGATAATTAACATACCGACAGAGAACATGCCTCCACCAAAGCCAATTAAGCTGGTACCTGCTCTAAATAGCCAAACTGAGTCCATGGGACTAGCCAGCATGACACAGGCAAAACCAGGTAAACCGGTTAAAAGGCCAAATGCGGACACTCTGCACGCATCCAAACCCTTGCCCATCAGTCTTGCAGCCAATCCAAATGCTATCAATGCGCCTGCACCCGACAAAGCGGTAAGTGAACTGGTAAAGCTGACGTTCAGATGAAGTACTTCACCTCCATAGGGCTCAAGAATGATATCTTGCATACTGAAAGCACAAGAACCTATTCCGACAGTCCACAAGAACCGTTTCATATTGGGAAGTGAAATGATTTGACGCCAATTTTTGGAAAAGCCATCAGGTTCTCTCTCGCCTCTCTTGGTTTGACGCGCCTCTTGTTTCCAAAGAGAAGTTAAATTCAAAATAGCAACCAATAACGCACTGCCTTGAACCACTTGGACCAATTTTGTGGGTGTGAAATCTTTCAAAAGCCAACCCAACAATCCACTTCCTACGATGAGTCCCACAAGCATTGCGCTGTGAAGCAACGCCACAACTCTGGGTCTTTTCTCGGGTTGAGCAATGTCAGTGGCCAGTGCCAAACCTGCGGTTTGTGTGGTTTGCATGCCTGCCCCAACCAATAAAAACGCCAGACATGCTCCAATTCGACCCATCCATACCGTTTCAATCGCTGTATCGTTGAGCAACAGGAGTGCAAAAGGCATGATGGATAATCCGCCAAACAAAAAGATATTGCCGATCCAAAGGTAGGGGAGTCTTCTGAGCCCAAGTGCAGATGGATGCGTATCACTTCTATACCCGATCAGGGCTCTTAAAGGTGCAAACACCAAGGGAATTGCTACTGATAAAGCAACCCACCAAGCGGGTACTCCCAATTCAACTATCATGACTCGATTCAGTGTGCCGACCAAAAGAGCCATGGTCATTCCAATGGCAGTTTGAAACAGACTCAGCCTCAAGAGCCTGGAGAGTGGCAAATCGTCGGAGGCAGCATCCGCAAAAGGTACGTATCTCAATGCAAAAGCATTGAGTTTTTCACGCACCTTGAATGAGACCTGAATCATTGACGCACCCACTCCCAAGCTTGAGATGTGTAAAAGCCTTTGGAGATGCGAGTGGTTTTGCCCTCACTCCATCCTTGTGGAACAATGCGTTGGTTCAATGCATTCCTGAGCTTTTTCTGGGAAACTGGTGCCAAAGTGGGAGAGCGATCTGACCTGGGAAAGAACTGGCCGATGGTGTGTGCTGCAGCTAAAAGTGGGTTCCTAGGGGGGAAGGTGAACAAAATTGCCTTTCTTGTGCGCTCACTCAATATGTGGATTCCTTTTACAAGATCTTGGGCGTCATAGTGAATGAGCGAGTCCATGCCGACCACATAATCAAATTCTCCAAGTTGTGGGTCTAGCATGTCGCCACTTAAAAACTCAATCCAGCCTTTTTGTTGCTTATCGTTTGCACTTTGGACAAGTGGAGAAAACGATGCATATCGATTTCTGGCCACTTGAATCAAATTTGCAGACAAATCGATTGCAGTTACTTGCGCGCCACGCTCAAGTGCGCAAAGGGACAACGCTCCAGTTCCGCAACCCGCGTCCAGGAGTTTCATGCCGGTCATGTCCTCGGGTAGCCAAGACATTAAAGTGGAGCGCATCTCATCTCTTCCTGCTCTTACGGTGGCTCGGATTCGTCCAACGGGATCAGTAGAGGTGAGGTGTTCCCATGTTTTCGCTGCAGTTCGATCAAAATAATGCTCAATTTGACCGCGACGCTCTAGATATCCTTGATCTGTATTGTTCATCTCTGTTGGGTCCCTTCAAATGTGTCAGACACTTTTTGATCAATCAAATCCTAGTAAATCGAAGATGTCACGGTCCTTCATAGGTATGGCTGGCAGCGGATCGCTACCAATCCATAACTGACTTGCCAATCGCATGTATTCATCTTGGACTGCTTTTACATTGGGAGTGGCCTCTAATTCGAAAAGAGTGGATTTTGTAAGGCGACTTTTCCTGATTTCATCAAGGGGAGGGAAGTGCGCCATGGTTTTAAGTCCAACAGCTTGATTGAATTTGTCGATTTGATCTGTTGTCTCGCTTCTATTGGCAATTACGCCTCCAAGCCTGACGTTGTAATTCTTCGATTTGGCTCCAATGGCTTGAATGATTCTGTTCATCGCAAAGATGGAGTCAAAGTCATTTGCTGTCACGATCAAGGCGCGGTCTGCGTGCTGCAGAGGAGCTGCGAATCCACCGCAGACAACATCACCTAACACATCAAAAATAACCACATCGGTATCTTCAAGAAGATGGTGTTCTTTGAGCAACTTTACGGTTTGACCCACCACATATCCGCCACATCCTGTGCCAGCAGGAGGGCCTCCAGCCTCAACACACATGACGCCGTTGTAGCCAGGGTAGACAAAATCTTCAAGCCTTAGTTCTTCCGCATGAAAATCGACTTGTTCCAAGGCATCGATCACAGTGGGAACCAATTTTTTGGTCAAGGTGAACGTTGAGTCGTGTTTGGGATCACAGCCAATTTGCAAAACCCTCTTTCCTAATTTGCTAAAGGCAACCGATAAATTGGAAGAGGTTGTGCTCTTGCCAATTCCACCTTTCCCATAAATTGCAAATACTTTGGCATTACCAATTTTCAAGTTGGGATCCAATTGAACTTGCACACTACCCTCGCCATCTGGGCGTGAGCCTCTTTTGATATTGGACACTGGAATGGAGACAGTTTCGTTCATTGGTTAGCCTTGGTGTGTTACTTTGATTTTCATGATGACTTCAATCGAGTCATCGACTGAAATGTGCTTTCGCGTCATACAGCGTTTCGACTGTAATTTCTACAACGCCGGTTTCTTTGGCGAATTTTTCTGTATTTCGCTTTGCTTTGCCACGCACGAAGAATGGAATTTTTTTAAGTTCTAACTCAGCTTCGTGAGTCCAAAATTGAATCATGTCATTGACCTTTTGCTCGCCACTCAATGTTTGTGGGGGGGAATTCTCTAACGTTGACACAACTGGGTTTTGCAAGGCTTTGGTGCTTTCCTGTGTGCCATCCTCAGCGATGTTTTTATCTTTGAGTTTTCCCCCTCCCAAATGGGAAGGAGCTGTATCGTTGAATTCAAAGTCTTCCCTGAACATGCCCAGTAGATGCTCTTCAAGGCCCATCATGAGTGGATGAACCCAGGTGTCGAACAAAACGTTTGCACCTTCAAAGCCCATTTGTGGAGCGTAACGGGCTGGGAAATCTTGAACGTGCATCGGGGCTGAGATAACAGCACAAGGTATCCCATGCCTTTTGGCAACATGTCGCTCCATTTGTGTGCCCAATATCAACTCGGGATGAAGTTCCGATATTTGGTCCTCGACCTCAAGATAATCGTCTGTGATGAGAGGCGTCACACCATAAAGTTTTGCAGCTTCTCGGATTTCTCTTCCAAACTCTCGGCTGTATGTGCCTAAACCCACCACCAAAAATCCCATTTCTTCGCTGGCGACCCTTGCAGCAGCAATGGCATGCGTCGCATCACCAAAAATAAAGACACGCTTATGGGTCAAATAAGTGGAGTCAACGGAGGCTGCGTACCAAGAGGCCCTTGATTTTTTAGCGAGATCATTGATGATCGATTCATCAATAGGCTGTTTGGCGAGTGTCAGGACTTCATGCATAAAGGCAATGGTTCCCTTGTGTCCAATTGGAATGGTTTTGGTAAAGGGTTGCTGGAACTCTCGCTCGAGCCAAGTTGCGGTGGTTTGAGCAGTTTCTGGATAAAGTACAACATTGAAATCCGCACTAGGAATACGCTTGATGTCCTCAACGCTTGCATTCATGGGTGCAATGACATTGACTTCAATTCCCAAATCGGTCAACAACTTGCTGATCTCAGTTACATCATCACGATGCCGGAACCCCAGTGCTGTTGGGCCCAAAATATTGCAGCTGGGCCTTTTGAGGTTAGAAGCCTCTTGGGTTTCTTGGTTGACACCTTGGCTCATGGCTTGTTGTCGATTGAGTTGTCGAACCAAGTGGTAAAACGTTTCTGAACTTCCCCAATTTTCTTTTCTTTGATAGGCGGGTAATTCCAACGGAATGACTGGGGTGCTTAGCTTGAGGCCTAAAGCCAATCCACCTGGGTCATCTTGAATGAGTTCGGCCGTACAAGAAGCGCCTACCAAAATTGCGTTGGGTTTGAAACGCTCATTGGCTTGAAGCACCGCATCAATGAATAGCTGAGCTGTGTCGCCCCCCAAATCTCTGGCTTGGAAGGTCGTGTAGGTCACAGGAGGGCGCTTTTGCAAACGCTCAATCATCGTAAAGAGTAGGTCTGCATAGGTGTCACCTTGTGGTGCATGCAAAACGTAGTGCACGTCCTTCATACAGGTTGCTACGCGCATGGCACCAATGTGTGGTGGCCCCTCGTATGTCCAAAGTGTGAGTTGCATGGTGGTACTTATTTCTATGAATTTAAGATTCGAATCTAAGCAGCAATCTTTTCTTTTCTGATCAACGGCCTAGAGAACAATTCCGCTAGGTCTCCGGCTTGATCAAATCCTTGAATAGGCGTAAAAACGAGTTCAATTGACCATTTAGTGGTGTATCCCTTAGCCTCCAAAGGATTGGCCAAACCAAGGCCACACACCACGAGATCTGGCTGAGCGTTTTCGCATCGATCAAGCTGGAGGTCAACGTGCTGGCCCTCAACAATCACTGTGTTTTTGGGGAGCATCTCCAATTCCTGAGCCAGGTGTTGCCGATGAACATAAGGAACGCCAACTTCGGTTAAAGTCATTCCAAGTTCTTGGCTTAGAAAGCGCGCAAGTGGTATTTCCAATTGAGAGTCTGGGAAGAAGAAAATTTTCTTTTGATCCAGGAACTTCTTGTATTTGGCAATTGCAATTTGAGCACGCTGGCGTGGCGCAGTAATTGCACGCTCGAATACGGTTTCATTGATATTGAATTCTTGTGCCACAGCTTTGAACCATGCTTCAGTACCTTTAGCGCCCAAAGGAAAGGGCGCTGCTAGTCTAGTAGCTCCTTTGTCCTCAATGCGTTTGGCTGTGTCAGCTAAAAATGGCTGGGCAAGCAAGTAAACCGTGTTTTGATCTATGGTGGGGGAGTTTTGAGAGTTTCTTCCTGGGAAGAATTCAACGTTTTCAAGACCCATATCTTTGAAGATTCTTTGCATTTGATCTTCAACCACGTCAGCCAATGTGCCAACAACCAAAAGCTTCTTAGCATTTGTTTTCGATGTTGATTCTTTGAGGTGCCCTATCTGTGGAAGAGACTCAACAATGCTAGAAAGGCAAGCGTCCTCACCTTGTGTGAACGTGGTCTCTATACCTGACCCAGAGTAATTGAGCACTTTGACGTGGGGATTAAATTGTGTGTTGAGTCGCTGGGCCGCTCTAGAGAGATCCAACTTGATCACCTCCGAGGGGCATGAACCCACCAAGAAAAGTGTCTTGATGTCTTTGCGGCGCTTTAACAATTGCCCAACTACCCGATCCAGTTCCTCGTTCGCATCAGCCAAGCCCGAAAGGTCGCGGTCATCAATGATGGCAGTTCCAAATCTTGGCTCTGCAAAAATCATCACTCCTGCAGCAGATTGAATCAAATGAGCACAGGTCCGAGAGCCCACAACCAAAAAGAATGCATCCTGAATTTTTCGATGCAACCAAATGATGCCGGTCAGTCCACAAAAAACTTCTCTTTGTCCTCTTTCTTGGCGGATCTGATGATCGCTTCCTTTAACGAGATGACCATCAAGTTCATGTTCTGGGTGTATAGAAATCACTGCACTCATGCCAATACTCCGTTGGGCGTTTCAGCGCCACTTTCATTTATTTTGTGTTCGCTTTGTAATGCTGATTTCATTTTTGCTTCTTGGAGTCTTGCTGCTCGAAGCTTCATCACAAACTGAATGGCATTGATTACATAAGCGGTGTATGCACTCAGAATTAAAATCAGTTGTTGCTCTAGTGTTAAAAATGCATAAAACAGTGAGGCGATGTAGATGGTGTGTAAAACAATGACGCCCATGCTCACAACATCCTCCCAAAAGAACGCTTTTGCAAAAAGGTATTTTCCAAACACCACCTTTTCCCAAATACTTCCTGTGATCATGATGGTGTAGAGCGTGAGTGTTTTCAAAATAATGGACCACTTCGCCCATTCTTCTCCTTCACCACTGAAGAGGCAGCGCAGCACCAATCCCAGGCTAACCAGAAAAACAGCAAACTGAAAGATGGCTAAAAATCCTTGTACGGGTGTCCAAATCGTCTGGTCGCGCAACAGCCGCTGCTCTGGCGTGTAGAGCATTCCTTGGCTGAGCTGTGGTTCTTGACGCATGGAGTTCCAGAAAGTGACCTAAGATGGCCTAACTTTATGTCCGAATGACCATTGTGTCAACTTAAATTGACGTTAAAATTAAGTTACATGCTAGGGGTTTTCACTAGGCTTAAAGCGTCAGTTTTAATGGACACTTCTGTTCATCAAATGCGTATTTGGATTGAGCTCAGGGGCTTTCGCCTGGTTCTTTGGTTTAGATGCTGCACTTCAACTCACTCCACATCAAGGCCAGTAGAAAGGGACATTCGATTGAGTCATCAGCACTTGTTGCCCCTGGTGTCGACCCTCGCAGCAGAGATCATCCCAAGTTTGATCAAAGAACATGGATTGATGGCGCGCGATGGGGGGGCCAATACCGGCTCATTGAAGCTCGTCTCGCAATGTCAGCATCAAGCAGTAACCGAAATTTCTCAGCGAGAACTGTCTAAATTTGCAGATGAATGTGCTCAGGCTTGTTTAGATTTGAATGCTGAGGAGCTCCTGGATTACTCCCAGGTACTTTTCAACCAAGGTGTGAATATCGAAGTTTTGTATTTGGATATCATCCCTTTGGCCATCAAGCGAATGCACGATCTTTGGGAAAAAGATCAAATTTCCTTTCTGGATGTAACCCGCGCTACTTGGTCCGTTAAGCGGTTGATTATTTCGCTAAGTCCAGATTTCATCAGACCCGATGAAAACAGCATGATGCAAGGCTCGTATAAATACCAAGCGCTTGTCACGTTGGCGCATGGCGCTCAGCATACCCTTGGACCTATGATCGTGTCGCAATATCTCGAGCGCAAAGGGTGGCATGTGGTCGCTGGCATAGATCACGAAGAAAAAGACATACTTCACCAGGTCTCAAAAAATTGGATAGACCTTTTTTGTGTGAGTGTCTCCCTTAGCGGGGATTTACCTAAGCTCAAGGCTTTAATTGCCAAAGTTAGGAAGCGCTCCAAGAATTCCCACATTCAATGTTTAGTTGGTGGACCCTTGATGAGCTTGGACCCTAAAGCCGTCAATGCGCTGAATGCAGATGCCAACTGCATCAATGCGCGAGAAGTCCATTCAATGGGGTTAAAGCTCGTGCGGGTCTACCGAAAGCTCAGGAAACTTCATTTGGTGAGCGCTTCCGAATTGAGTGCAAAGATTGATTTTGAAGGGGAGGATACTTTTGAATC
>CAIKYO010000362.1 GCA_903831655.1 uncultured Burkholderiales bacterium | reverse complement strand
GTGGGGGTTGACACGAGTGTCATTCATTTGAGTGGGGCCCTGTCTTGCCCCACTTGGATTCTTTTGGCCGCCAACCCAGACTGGAGATGGCTCTTTAACCGAGAGGACAGCCCCTGGTACCCCAGTGCTCGTTTGTTTAGGCAAACAAAGCTCAAAGACTGGAGTCCTCTTTTGTCCAAAGTGAACGCTCAGCTCCTCCAATTGACCCTTCTCCCCTCGTCACAAGGGCATTCATAGCTGACTATAATTTTGAGCATCTCCACCTCGAACCGTCAAACTTGGCACATCTCCAAACTCCCCCTTTATCCATGAGAATTGACAAATGGCTTTGGGCTGCGCGGTTCTTCAAAACCCGGTCTTTGGCCAGTGAGGAAATCCAAAAAGGCCGGGTCCAAGTCAATGAGATACAAGCCAAGCCCTCCAAGGAACTCAAAGCGGGGGACCTGGTTCAATTCAAACAAGGCATTCACCAACGAACGGTCAAGGTGCTGGGCTTTAACGCCACGCGTGGACCTGCAAGCGTTGCACAACTGATGTATGAGGAAACCCCAGAGAGCCTGAACCTTAGAGCTCTCACCTCAGAGCGCCATCGCTTGAACATGGAGCCCGCTTTGAGCATCAAAGACGGGCGCCCCACCAAGCGACAAAGAAGAGACTTGGATGAAGCCAGTTTTGAATGGGATGACCGCTGGAGCGCCTCCATCGACTGAATGCCACTTGGAGCACCTCTCATCCAAGACCACCAAGCCCACTTTGCATTATATCCAGAAGTTGTTCAATAACAACAACATATTTGGCTTAACTCCACTAAAACGTTAATATCGCCAACCCGGCATCGCATTTTTGCGATTCCCCGGTTGCTAGCGTTTCAATGTGTTCGTTTTGCACCCTTTTTTTAGAGGGCGCTGGGAGTTGACCTAACATGGCCTTCAAAATATTGATCACCAGCCAAAAGGGTGGCGTAGGCAAGAGCACTGTGGCTGCGAATTTGTCCGCATTCATGTCCTCTCATTTGGGACTGAGTACCACATTGATTGACTGGGATCCACACGGATCTTCGAGCAACTGGCTTCGCCGAGCCCCCAATGTGGGCGTTTTGGTGCAACACCTGACACTCCCCATCGAATTGGGTGGAAATCGCCCCGTCTTTGAAGCCCGCATGCATTTGAGACGAGCCACACAAGGTCACGAGGTGGTGATTGCTGATCTAACTTGGACCGACGCCTTGGCTGGCGAATTGATGTTTGAGTTTGACATGGTTTTGGTGCCCACATCGGTCTCTGAGATTGAATTGGCAGCGACCTCTGGTTTTTTAAGTCGTCACCGCTGGGTCTTCGATTCGGCCATTGCAAAGGCACCCGCATTGTTGGTGTGTCCCACCCGTGTGCACCCCGAACAACTGGGTTCCAACATCTTCACCCGTCAACGCTTCCCCGTGAGTTTCATGTTGGCACCCCCCATCCTAGAGTCCCAGTCTGCAAGAGACATGTTTGAGACGGGCTATTTGATGAACCTACCCAATGCATGTGGCGAGTCCTTCATCTCTTTTGCACAAGCGGTGGTCGCGGCCAAAGACATCCGGATCAAGCACAGTGAGCAAGAGCGTTTGAGCTCGAGCTTGAAGACCCCTGTGCTCAACCGTGCACCTCTGCTAGATCCCAACAAACGAATGGCCCAAACCCCTTTGAGCGCCGCACCCAAACACCCAACCACGGTCTTCCAAGTCATTCCCCCTGCAGCCACGTACTCCATCTTGGGTCGCCATCGCCAGAGAAAAGCCCAAGAGGAATCCATGGAAAACAAACCCGCGGTCAACGCTGGCGTGACCCTGGGAATTCCCGACTTTTTGAAACGCTTTGCACGTGGAACCTCCAAGGTCTAAGACCTTAAAACCCCGCAACAGACTTTGTACGCAACCCCAACACACCTATATTTAAAATGAGTCAAGATCATTTTCTGGCATTCAAAGGCTTGAAGCAGTACACACCAGAGGTGGGTTGGGAGTCTTTGCACAACGAAGATGCATCTCACCTGCGTGGCTCATCCGCTTTGGGTGCACAAACCAGTGGCCCCGAAGCTCACCAAGATTTCAATCCTCACCCGCACGCTCAAAACTACGCGAGCGCTCGTGCGTCGTCCACCCCGAATCCCCATCCCATGAGAGCTTCGGGCGAAGACCCCTTGATCAATGAACTCTTTGATCAATTGAAGCACCCCGTGGATGATGAACTCTCCAAAAATTGGAAAGTGATTGCCGCCAACGTCAACGCCCTCTCCCAACGCATGGAGCAACTCAGACTCTTGAAGGCTGAACTCAATGCCTTGGAGAGTGAGACGCAAGCGCTCAGAAATCAAATCCTCCATCAGCTCGAAGACGTTCAACACACCGCTGAGCGTCAACTCTCTGTCGCCAGACTTCGCATTGAAGTGTCCTCCTTGGCCAGACATAAACTGTCAGACAAACTCAAAAGATCATGACAAGCGTCACACGCAAGTGTGATGAGTTGAGGTATTCTTGAGCTCCCAGACAAACTTCCAAAGCCAATGTATGGCATTTTGTCGTTTGTCCTCTTGGCTTTTTCACTTCTAAAACCAAACCCTGCACAGAGGCGTCCATGTTTGACCGACTCAATCACTACTACCCCATTCGCTACACGGTGTTTTTCTTGACCCTAGCAGGCCTTTGCCTGAGTTTGGTGAAGTTTGCTGTTTTTTACCAAGGCTTGCCTGAACTCTTGGTCTTTGCCGCCTTGACCGGCGTGGGTGTGCGAGACCTCTTGCAAAAAGAACACTCCGTGCTTCGCAATTACCCCGTGATTGGGCACATGCGCTTCATGCTCGAGTACATCCGCCCTGAGATCAGACAGTACTTCATCGAGAGCGAGAACGATGCAGCGCCATTCTCCAGAGCGCAACGCTCCATCGTTTACGCCCGCGCCAAGGGTGTGTCTGACAAAAAGCCCTTTGGAACTCAAATCGATGTCCACGCCTCAGGCTACGAGTGGATCACCCACTCCATCACGCCCACCCACATTGAGGGGCACGACTTCAGGGTGACGGTGGGTGGGGACCAATGCGCGCACCCCTACAGCATGAGCCTCTTTAACATCTCAGCCATGAGTTTTGGGGCCTTGAGTGCGAACGCCATCATGGCCCTCAACCAAGGGGCCAAGTTGGGTGGGTTTGCACACGACACCGGCGAGGGCTCAATCTCTGACTACCACCGCGTACACGGAGGTGACATCATTTGGGAGGTGGCCTCAGGCTACTTTGGTTGCCGGGATGAGTCAGGGCACTTCAGCCCCGAGAAATTCACTGAAAACGCGCTATCCGATCAAATCAAAATGATTGAGATCAAATTAAGCCAAGGCGCCAAACCCGGTCATGGTGGCGTTCTCTTGGGACCCAAGGTCACGCCCGAAATCGCCAAGGCACGAGGCGTGCCTGCGTGGACCGATTGCATCTCTCCCAATAGCCACTCCAAATTCTCCAATCCCATGGAGCTCATGGGATTCATCAAAGAGTTGCGTGAACTGAGCAAAGGCAAACCCGTGGGCTTTAAGTTGTGCATCGGACACCCTTGGGAATGGTTTGGCATTGCCAAAGCCATGGTGAGCTCTGGCATACACCCTGACTTCATCGTGGTCGATGGCTCTGAGGGCGGCACAGGTGCGGCTCCGTTGGAATTCTCTGACCACATGGGAACACCCATGCAAGAGGGCTTGCGACTGGTGCACAACACCTTGGTGGGTTTGAATTTGAGACACAAAATCAAACTCGGTGCGAGTGGCAAGATAGTGAGCGCTTTTGACATCGCTCGCACGCTGGCCATGGGAGCAGACTGGTGCAACAGTGCGCGTGGCTTTATGTTTGCAGTGGGCTGTATTCAAGCCCAGACTTGTCACACTGGCAACTGCCCCACAGGCGTTGCCACCCAAGACCCCAAGCGACAAGTTGCACTGGTGGTGGAGACCAAAGCAGAACGGGTCAAGAACTTTCACCACAACACACTGGCCTCTTTGAAAGAACTCACCGAAGCCACGGGGCTTAAAGACCCCAGTGAATTTGACCTGCACCACTTCATGCGTCGCATCAATCAAATGCAAAGTCAGTCTTTGAGCATGCTCATGAACACGCTTGAACCTGGAGCCTTGCTCACCCAAAAGGGTTTCAAAACAACCGACAAAGCTTGGCCCCATGTGTTCCAAGAATTTTGGGCTCACGCCAGTGAACAAAGCTTCAAAGAATTGAACAAATCAACGAGCCACCCCAAAACCGATACCTCCATCGCCGCAAAGCAAACAGCTTTGGAAGTTGGAGACACGCCAAGTTTGATTTGAGATACTTTGATCAGCAAAACACACCCCAAAGCGGGTTTCGGCTGACCTAAATAAAAGCTCTATGTGCTCCACGCTTGATGAAACGCAAAGAGAAAAGAGCTGAGAGCAGAGAGCTGAGTGCGAAGAGCAGTTCCCTAAAACAACCCAGGCCCTGAATCCGAAGCATTGGATTCAGGGCCTGGGCTTTTGATCAGAACTGGATAGGGTGCGCGGTCTTTGTTGAGTTGGCCTCAACCTTCACCACTTAGCGCTCAACACCCACGTTTCATTAGTCGCATTTGTCTCATTCGCATCATTCACCTCATTCGTCATTGGGTCTGGGGTAGACCAGCATCTTGGGCTTGATGGGTGTTCTCTCAGGATTGGGCACATTCGCTTGAGGAGGGGGCGCACTTTCGATCGTGGTCTCTGACTTGGCTTGAGCAGTGCTGGCTTCCTTGGACTTTGGCTTTGGAGCTTCAGCGCTTGGCGCATGAGTACTCTCGCTGGGTTTGGGTTTGGCCGCTTGGGCTTGGGCCGCCTGCGCGGCCGCTTGAGCAGTTTGTGCCTTTTGATTGGCCACTTCAACGTCTTTTTTGAGCTTTTGAATCTCAGCTGACAACGCTTGTGTGGGTGCTTGTGAAGGCTGGGGGCGATTGACCAGAGCAATCAACTTGTTATCCAAGGCCTGCATTTGTTTGTCAATGGCTGCAAACTTGGCATCCAATGCGTTCAATTTTGCATCCAACGACTTGCCCGATTGGTCAGAAATCTGACTGGGAACTGCGGCCACAACTTTGTTGACCTCTTCAAACTTTTTGGACAACTCGGCTTGTGATTCACTCAATTTCTCGAGTTGCTCGGTGACCTCGCTAAAGGACTGTGTCGACTCGGTGAAACTACCCAAGGTCGCATCCAAGTCAACCACGCGTTTACCGACCGCCATGGAGAGCGAGTCGAGTTGAATGATGTTTTGACGCATTCGAGTGGAGATGGCAAAGAAGGTACCCACCGCGATCAAAATGAAGATCAACATACCGCCCAAGATCAACCTGGAGTGTTGCAAGCTTCTTTTTTGACTCTCGTTGATGCTTTGCATGACCTTTTGAAGGTCACCGCTCACGTCAGCAGCAACTGAGGCTGAACGGGCTGAGACTTCGGCTGAGTTGAGCACCACACCTGTGAGATCTTCGAGTTGGCGAGCCAACTCGTTGCTGTCCAAGGATGCATTTTGCAATTCATCCAGACCGCCCTCAATTTCCTCAAGGTCCAGGTGCTCTCCCTCCTCATGGCTCTCGTTGGCGAGCTGGAGCGCATCTTCGGACACAACTTCTGTGTCTGGCTGTTCTGCAGTGGCTAGTTCTGAGCTCATGGCAAGGTACTCTAAAAATGATCAACCAAATCGATGCGTTTCGATCGAATCCCCACACTTTGGGTCATGATTCAAATGGAAACCTTCCAGGACCACGGCCCCCCATTACCCAAAGGCGTTTTAAACCTTGTGGGCAGTGATCTGGTCCAAGCGAATGTTCAACTCCTCAATTTCTTGCTGAAGCGTCTCCACTCGAACTTTGTAGTCCTCATTCCATTTATCGGCACTCAGAACCGTAACTTTAGTAGTTGGGGTAACGTCCTCCCCACTGGCTTCCTCCACCAAAGCGGGCAAGTCCGCCTGAGCCTCAGCACCGATTGCCACGATTTCTTGGCGCCCCACTGCTTGCGTGGCACTGGATTCTGAGGAAACGTGTTTCTGAGCCCCTGGCACTTCCAAAGCTTCAACTGCCGCTCCATCTGTGGGAAGTGGTCCACTCTCCTCAGAGGGTGCTTCACCGAGCGGATTGGCAAAGGAGGGTGGCACACCGTGGCTGTGCCCCTCATGGGGATGCGCAGATGTGCCCTCCCCAGCACCGTGCTCAGTGCCTTTGTCTGCGGAATGCTCTGTGTGTTCAGTGCCTGACATGAATTAACCCTCACTTAAATCTCGGGCGCCAAAGACATGCATTGTCTTTGCTGCGCCACTACCAAGCGCACCCTCACGCTCTATCAATCGACCCCAGCCCCCTCAAGCTTTAATGGTTCAGCACTCACCCCTTTATTCTGATTGGGCTTCAAATTGCGTTTTAAGGGATTGCGCGCTTCTGAGCCAAGCTTTGGCCAAAGAAGGGGTGCTACTCATTAAATTTTGAGCGACTTCCTTGCTTGCAAAGGGGCCCCTGACCAAAATGTAGTAAGGCTTTTTAGACTGAGGATTTTGAGTCAAGAGCACCTGTGCACTGGCAAAGGCAGGGGTCTCCTCCTTGAGGGTCAAAATCTCAGCTTTGGTGGGCATCGCAGCGAGTTGCAAAACCCAAGCCTTTGCTGGCAAGGCGCTCACCCAAGCGGGCGGAGTCACCTTGTCACTTGGAGTCACACTGGCTTTGGGCGTCACTTTTGCTGTCTCTTTGGGAGGCTCTTTGGCCATCTCCTTGCTCAAAGCCTTCTCTTCTTTGACTTTAGTGGCTGAGGACTTGGGCTCAGCCAAAGGGGGATCTTTGAGCACAGGGATCTTCAAGGGAGCCTCTTTGACTGCAGGTTCTGCAGGTTTAAGGGCTTTTGCCTCCTTGGGGGTTTCTCTCGGGGGCTCCTTTTGAGCTTCTTTAAGAGACTCCTTCACACTGTCTTTGGCTGTTTCCTTGGCGCCTTCTTTTACGGCTTCTTTAGGCGCTTCTTTGGTGAGCCCTTTGGACGCGTCTTTGTTGTCTGGCTTCTCCGGCGACAAAATCGCTTCTCTATCTGGAATCAAAGAGTCATCGGCCTTCACGGGTGGGGGTTTTGTGCTGCTTGACATCCCAACCCCTGCGCTGGGTGCGCTGGAAGTGGCAGAGGCATTTGTATCGCTCACTTCCCCGGGCTGGAGGGGAGCCTTTTTAGGATCTGACCCAGGCTCTGCCTTTTCCTCGGCCACCGTGTTCTTCTTGCCTTGGTCCCATTGGGGCCCAGTCAAGTACTCTTTCATGTGCTCGGCCTCTGCCATCAAAGCATCTTTGTACAAAGCCGCCAAGGCCGACACACTTAGGAGAAAACCCAAAAGCAAGCCCCACCCCAGTTTGCTGCTTTTTGAAGCCACTTTGGGTAAATCATCCTGACCCTGTACTTCGGTATGCTCTGAGTGATCAGCGTGGGTACCGTGCTCTTTGTTCCACTTTTCCTCAGCCACTTTGATCGCAGCCATGAGTTCCATTTCTGACAAAGTGGGCTCGCGACTTGCGCCATCCTCAAAACCTGGCTCTTTGCGCTCGTCCAAGCGAGCGGGTCCCGATGCGGAAGACTCAGCACCAAAACCCCTTTGGGCAAATTGCTGCTTAAAGGCTTGTGAGCTCATGGTGCCTTTGCTCGCGAGCTCATCCTTGGTGCTCTTGAAGGGATTTTCATCTTCTCCCAAAAGAGCCGCGCCATTGGCAAAACTTGAAGGATGTTCGCTCTCCAAAATCCACTGCACCAAGTGCTTGCCAAAGGCTTGAAGTTTTTTCTCATAGGGCTCACGGCGGTTGAGCAACAACACCACGTGAATGTTGCTCGCTGGGAGCCCATTGATCAAACGTGCCAAGAGTTGCAGCTCAAAGTCTTGCACGGCCTGGGTGTCGGGGAAAATCAAAAACCGTTTGACAGGCGCCTTTTGGGACTTGTCAAGCGCTTCATCCAAGGTGAGCTCAGACAAAATTTGGTTAAAGCGAGCCACAAGCTTGTCGGCATCTGCAGACAAACACAGGTCCACTTGAGCATCTGGCAGGGTTTTCAAGTGCTCGTAGATTCGCCTTGCATAAGCAGACAAGGCCACCTCATCGTCGCCCAAGATGGCCAAGTTCAACCCGCCCTCAGAGAGGGAGGCGAGCATCATCTCCAAACGAATCTTGTCACTGGGGCTTTGGTAGAAGTCGGTCACTGCTGAAGGCCTCACTTTTTAAGTTAGAGAGATGAGCCACTCATGGATCAAGCGGTGGCAGCACTGGGACTCTCACCTTGGAGGTCCTCAGGTCGGAAACCATTTTCATCAAAGAGCATGTCATCTGGAATTTTGGGCTTGGGCTTGGAGTAATGCTGTGCCTTGGCATACGCATCGTTCAAGCTGAACACATAGGCAATCACTTGGGCCACCGCATGGTACAAGCCCTCTGGAATCACCTGGTCGAGCTTGGTTGTGAAATAAAGCGCACGGGCCAACTCGGGTGCCTCAAAGATCTCAATGTTCTCTTTGATGGCCACCTCTCGAATTCGCCTTGCAATCTCATCGGCCCCTTTGGCCACCAATATGGGCGCACCATCTGTGGTCGGATCATACTGCAGCGCAACGGCAAAGTGTTGCGGATTGGTGATCACTACATCCGCATCCTTGATCTTGCCCATCATGCGGTTGTTGGCCATCTCCCGTTGGCGCCTGCGGATTTGGGCCTTGATCTCGGGGCGACCCTCAGAGTCCTTCATCTCGTCTTTGACCTCTTGCTTGGTCATTTTGAGTCGTTTGTTCACCTGGTGCAACTGCAAAGGCACGTCCACCAACGCAATCAACACCAGCCCCAAGCACATCCAAAAGCAAGCATCGATGATCATGCCGCCCGCCGCTTTCAAAGCCAAATTGAGGTCCATGCGGTTCAAGCTCAGCAAGGCCTCCATGTTGTGCATGACGGTGAAAAACACAATCGAGCCCACCACGGCAAACTTCAAAATGGATTTGGCCAACTCAATCAAGGCTTTGGTGCCAAACATGCGGGCCAAGCCGTTCATGGGATTCAATTTACCAAAATTGGGCAGGAGCATTTTTCCTGAGAAGATGAACCCACCCAACAAGCCGGAGGAGAGAATGGACAAAATCGCCAATGTGATCATCACTGGAAAGATGATCACATAACCGTCAAAGACCGCTTGGCCAAAGTAGCCTGGCAGGAGTTGGGCGCTGTCCATGATCTTTCGGTCAAACTGGAGTTGGCTTTTAAAGAGTTGCCCCAGCTTTTGAAACATCACACTTCCAGTGAAGGTGAAAAAGAGGGTGGCCGCGACGAGCAAAATGGCCGTGTTGAGTTCGACCGAGCGCGCAACTTGCCCCTCCTCACGGGCCTTCTCAAGCCGTCTGGACGTCGGTTGTTCCGTCTTTTCTGATGAGCCTTCTTCTGACATCTCTTTTAGTGCAGCATCAAATCGCGCAGTTGGTTAAAGGCTTGGATCCAAACCCAATTGATTCGGTCCAAGATGTTGGGTATGGCAAGCCACAAAATCACAAAACCGGAAAAAAGCATGGCAGGGAAACCCACCGAGAAAATGTTCAAACTCGGAGCCGCTCTTGTCACAAAGCCAAGCCCAATGTTGACAAACAACAAGGTCACCATGACGGGCAAGGAGATGAGCATCGCGCCAAAGAAGATCACCGAACTCCAGGTGATCATTTTGCCGTACATGGCTTGGCTCATCAAATTCTCTCCAATGGGAAAGTGCTGAAAGGAGTCCAGCAAGATGCCAAAGACGATCAAATCGCCTCCCGTGGTCACAAAAATCAAGGTTCCCAAAATCGTGAAAAACTCAGAGGTCACGGGCACATTTCCAAGACTGGGGTCCATCATGTTGGCAATGGACAAACCAATGGAGTTCGACACCGTTTGACCCGCCACGACCATCGAGGCGGTTGCCAACTGCATGATGAGACCCATGGAAAAACCAATGAAGAGTTGGTTAAATATCTCCCTCAACCCATCCAAGGTCAGCGGATCAATTCGGGGCATGTCCATTCGGAGTTGAAAGAGCAAAAAAATGGTCATGCACACGGTGATGGCCAAGCGAACACGCAAATTGACCGCTCTGACCGAGTAAATCGATGCAAAGGCCATGAAGGCCCCAATGCGCAGCATGGGCCAAATCAGCATGTAGAACTGATCGACCAAATTGGCTGCAAGCAAATTCATTTGTCTGGATCAACCAAAGAGGGTTGGGATGCGACTGAAAATACCCCTTGTGTAATCAGCCAGTGTGTTGATCATCCAGCCACCCATGATGCTCATGGTGAGCCCGAGCGCCAACAGCTTGGGAATGAAACTCAAGGTCTGTTCATTGATTGACGTTGCCGCTTGAAAAATACCCACCAGCAAGCCCACCACCAGCGCCACACCCAGCAAAGGTGCACAAATGATCATCGTCATCCAAAGGGCTTGACGCCCCAAATCCACGACCATGGCTGTATCCATATGCGAGACTCCTCTTCTGAAATTCTTTTACTTGCTGAACACAAAACTGGAGGCCAAGGACCCCATCAAAAGCGTCCACCCATCGACCAACACAAAGAGCATGAGCTTAAAGGGTGTGGAGATGATCATGGGGGAAAGCATCATCATGCCCATGGACATCAAGACACTGGCCACCACCAAGTCGATCACCACAAAGGGGATGTAGATCATGAAGCCAATCATGAAAGCGCTTTTGAGCTCAGAGGTGATGAAAGCAGGCATCAAAGTCGTGAAAGGCACATCATCTGCACTCACCACTTCCTTCTTTTGTGCGATCTGCATGAACATGGTGATGTCATCCTCTCGGGTTTGCAGCATCATGAACTCACGAATGGGCTTTTCTGCCAACGCCAGCGCCTTCTCAAAAGGCATGTTGCCATTCATGTAAGGCGAGACCGCGTTTTGGTAGACATTGTCAAACACGGGAGACATCACAAAGAGTGTCAAAAACAAAGCCAATCCGACCAAGACGGTGTTGGGAGGTGTCTGACCAGTTCCTAGGGCCTGCCTCAAGATGGAGAGCACGATGATGATTCGTGTGAAAGCCGTCATCATGAGCAAAATAGAGGGCAGGACCGACAAAAGGGTCATGAGCGCCAAAAGCTGCAGCGTCATGCTGTACTGCTGACCACCCTTGCCACCGGTCACACTCACCAAAGGCATGCCTTGGGCCAAAGCAGCTTGCCCAAACCCGACCCCCAAAGCCACCACCAAGATGCCTGCCAACATTTGGAGCGTGAAGCGCATGAAGCTCAAATGTTCACGGTCTTTACTCATGAGGTGTAAGCTGTTTTGGCTTGAAGGCCTCCATCTGTGAGAGATGGAACTGGCCAAGCGGCCAAAGGTCTTGCTAAACATGCATGGATCTCCTCAATGGATGAATGGTGCTGGGCATCAAGTTCTGGTGCCTTCAACGGTTGAATGGTTGGGCATCAAGGACTCTGGATCCTGAAAATTTGGGTCGCTCGAGTGACTTGAATGGCTTGAAGGGTTTGAGTGGCCAAGGTGATTGGAGCGCAGATCGCCCTCTGAGGCTTTCCCAGTGCTCTGGTTCTTTCTTGTGCTCCAAGCGTGCAAGGTCTTGACGTCTTGTGCATTGACGCTTACCAAAATCCTCTGGTCATCCACCTCCAAGAGCATCATGCGGCTCTTGATGCCCATGGGATAGACCTCCAGGACTTGAATGAGTTTGTTTTGGACTTTAGAGAAAGGCAATCCTTTTTTCTTTTTGAACCACCAAAGGGTGAGCGCCAAAAGACAAAACACCCAAACAGCGCCCAAAGCAAATCGGCCAAAAGAGTAGGTGTCCATCATGCTTTGTCCCTCTCAGAAACAAGAGAGTGGGTGTGCATATTTGCACACGAAGTCATGAAGGGTAAGGGGAGAATGAAAAAATTCAAGGGGCACAATCCCAAGCCGATGAAAGCGACGCTTTGGAGGGATGGTTTATTTGTCATTTTTTGTAGACAATATGGATTGCGATATTATCGCCCACAGGCATCAATTCATGAACATTTTTACACATCCAAGGCTCAAAATGAGGATAAATTCCTTCGGTTTATCCCTCATGGTGCTCTTGGGCCTTCAAATTTTGCCCCAAAATGCTTTTTGCAGCGATTGGCAAGCCATGGGGCTCATGGAGCTTGGGATCTACTACATCGACACCGAGAGCATTCACAAAGTCTCAGACTCTCCCCTTGAAGTGGAGGTCTGGACCATGCTCGACTACAGAGACCCACAAACCAATGTGCACGGCCAAGTCTACCGTTCGACCCGGGCGCTGATGGCCATCAATTGCAAAGACAAAACCATCAAGACCCTTTCACTCTCATGGCACTCTGGGGGCAAGATGACGGGCAACACCTTGGGGAGCGAAGGCGTGATGGGGCAGTGGCAACCCATACCCCCAGACACACCGGTGGTCAAAATTCAAAGGTCGGTGTGTGGGCACTTCTGAACCTGTTAACTCCAGAGTTTTTCTGCGAGGACTCATCCAAGATGCATTGGATGGCCAAAAAACCGGTGGCCTGACCTGGCACCTGAGCGCTTGGCTGTCGCAAAAGCGCTGGACCAGTACCCAAGTGCGCATTGAAGAGTTTTTGCTCCAATCCAAAACCCAGTCTTACACCAAACTCATCTTGATCGGTGGGAGTGCAGGCTGGATGATGTCCTCCAAGTGGCTTGCGCAATTCGATCACATTGAGTTAATTGACATTGACCCGCTCGCGCCCTTTCTCTTCAGAATCAAACACCAAGAGGTTTTTAAGAATGGCTCCACTCGCTTTCACTTTGAGCGTAGGGACGGTATTTTGGAGTTACCACAACTCTTAAAGCAACACCCCAAAGGACTTGTCTGGTTTGACAACGTGTTGGGGCAACAATGCTACCGCTTCAAAGACGAGGAATGGGTGGAGAGACAACTCAAATTCATCAAAACCCTCCTCAAAGACCGAGCCTGGGGCAGTGTGCACGATTTGCTCTCAGGCCCCACTTTGGTAGACAACCCACTGGAGGAAACTCAACTCAAAGCCCATTTCAGCAGTCCGATCACTTGGAGAGCAGAATTGGCACCCTCAGATCTCTCCCCTTCAAGTACTCAAGGGGCATCTGAGCGAAGTGCGCGAGAAATGGATTTGGGCTTGAATATGGGCATGAGCATGAGCATGAGC
>CAIKYO010000361.1 GCA_903831655.1 uncultured Burkholderiales bacterium | reverse complement strand
TGGTGTGATTGCAAAACTCGCCAAGAGCCATTGAACCAAGATTGCAATCACTGCAAAACTTGGGATCAAAATCGCCAACGAAATCAATGGATCTAAATTGAGTCGAGTTTTAAGCTCATAAGTCAGATAAGCGGACAAGAAAACCCAAGCAAAATGGGCTAAATTGATTTGCTTTAGCAATCCCCATCCCAGACTCAAGCCCAGTCCGATGAGACCGTACAAAGCTCCAATGAAGACGCCAGCAGCAAGGGATTGCAATAATAGATTAGCACTTGGCATGTGAATTTGAATTTATCTTAAAGGATAGTTTATTGAGTTCAATTGAATATGCTCAAAATCAAGATTTTGTCCGCAAGTTCGCATTACAAAAAAGAGTTTTCAAAACCCACGAAACTCCTGCACCATTCTCCTCTAGTCTTAACAAGATAAGCATGCGTGATTTCCCCTAACCCTCACTCATTGATAATGTATTTGTCATTTGTTTTCGTTCATAATGCCAAAGATTAAGTCACATATAGTAGATTGGACCGCCTTGAACTCAGACCACAATCTTCATAAATCGCCTGCCAAGGGGCACACACATATGGCAAAAGTTGAGCTTGATCGCATCACTGTGCGCGGCCTTGACTTATGTAAGCAAGTCATAGGACAGCAAAGCTTCACTTCTTATTTTTTATTTTTACTAACAGGTAAGCAACCTTCTGAAAAATTAATACTTGCTACCGATGCAACTTTGATCGCTATTGCTGAGCATGGACTTGTGCCCTCCGTTCAAGCAGCACGCATGACACTCGCTGCTGCGCCCGATGCACTTCAAGGAGCCGTTGCAGCTGGACTTTTGGGTTGTGGCTCTGTCATTCTTGGCGCCTCTGAAACTGCAGGATTATTATTGGTTGAATTGCTTCGCGTGTCAGAGAGTTCGGGAGAAAGCCTTGATCAATGCGCAGAAAGAAAGCTGCAAGAAATACGAAAGTCTCGCTCCGCTTTGCCTGGTTTTGGACATCCAACGCACAAGCTTGCTGACCCAAGAGCTGAAAAACTACTGTCACTTGCGCATGAGCTGGATATTGCAGGACCTCATATTCAAGCACTTGAAGCCTTGGATCGTCAAGTTGAAGGTGTTTACCAAAGAAAACTCCCCATGAATGTCTCTGCTGCTATTCCAGCTGTTTTGCTCGATGCTGGATTTCCAGTTGGCGCCCTCAAAGGCGTACCCCTTCTTGCCCGAACGGCCTCGTTGGTGGCGCACTTGCTAGAAGAACAAATTCGCCCCATTGGCTTTAAGCTCTCAGATGCAGGCGACGAGGCTATCGAATACGATGGTCCAACTTGAGAATTTGTGCGCTATAAAAAAATCAACCTGATCTAAAAATCCTACATTCACTGTGACCACTCAACTCACTCCTCCTCTAGAAGTCATTGAAAAGTTTGGCGCTCATGACGGATCTGTCACTCATTTTTTTGAGCAACGGGTTAAACATCTGGGCGATAGACCTATGGTTGAGTTCAATGATGAAATCCTAACTTGGACAGATTGTCACAATCAAGTCAATCACGCTATAAGTTGGATGCAAGAAATGCAGATCAATGAAGGGGATCGAGTTGGATTGATGTCCTTTAATCATCCAAGCACAATTCCATTGATCATTGCTTGCGCAAGACTTGGTGCAATTGTTGTTCCATGTAACCCAGATTTTCAACCCAATGAGGCAGCATACATT
This sequence comes from uncultured Burkholderiales bacterium, assembly GCA_903831655.1. Taxonomy (GTDB): domain Bacteria; phylum Pseudomonadota; class Gammaproteobacteria; order Burkholderiales; family Burkholderiaceae_C; genus Limnohabitans. Next base: position 18,387 of record CAIKYO010000361.1, on the reverse strand, counting down.
TTCGAACATACTCAAGTCAAAGGCGTGGTCTGTTCAGCCGAAGTCAAATCAAAAGTACATCAAGCCACTGAGCGAATTCATCCAAGGCCATGGGTCTGCGTAAACGATAGTGATCTTGATTCAGAAAAGAAACTTCAAGACAAGTGGCTATCTTGTAGCCCTGACTTAAGCACTTACAAAGGACATGCTGACTCAACCTGTCTCATTATTTATACATCTGGGACAACAGGGTTTCCTAAGGGAGTCATGCATTCACAAAAAAGCTTCTTGCTGACTGGTGAATCTTTTGTTCAAAGAATGTACTTGCAACCAGATGAGCGAGTGATGTGCGTACTGCCGCTCTTTCACATCAACGCCTTAATGTATTCCTTATGTGGTGCAATGGCTTGTGGTGGTACTCTAATTTTAGTTAGGAAGTTCTCAGCCTCTCAATTTTGGATAACTGCGGCAAAAACACGCGCCACTGAAGTCAATGTCATCATGTCGGCTGCTGCAATTTTAGCTCGAAGACCCTCCTCAGAATTCACGCCCTCACATTGCATCCGAAAGATGTTCTTGGCTCCACTCAACCAAGATCTATTGGATACTTTCCAAAACAAATTTGGAGTACCCACTCTCATCGAATGCTACGGCATGACAGAAATACCGGGCGTACTCAGCAATCCTTTTCTTGGACCGCACAAAATTGGCAGCATGGGAAAAATTTCTCCCCACCCAAGCCCATCGATAAAACGCCCAGAAGTCATTGTCTTGAATGATAACCACGAGCCTGTGGACAAAGGACAGGTTGGTGAACTGGCTGTCAAGACGCCAACCATTATGCAAGGTTACTACCGTGATTCCCTTCAGACAGAATCAAGCTTTTCAAATGGATGGTTTCTAACAGGAGATTTAGCTTGGCAAGACGATGATGATTTCTTCTTTTTCTTCACTCGAAAAAAAGACATTATTCGCAGAAAAGGGGAAAATCTTTCTGGAGCAGAAATTGACAGTGCAATTGCCTCACACCCAAAAGTGCTTGAGTGCGCCGCCATGGGCGTTCCTAGTGAGCTTGGTGACGAAGAACTGATGATAGCGGTTGTTAAGAAACCGGGAGAAGATATCACTTGTGACGAAATCATGGCTCATGCTCGAATCACCCTCTCGCCACTCAAGAGGCCGAGGTATGTGGTTTTGGTACCTGAGCTTCCGCACACAGGTTCATTAAAAATAGCTAAATTTAAATTAAAGCCTCAACTTAAAGATTTGTTAACCCAAGCTCAAGAATTTCTGGATTAAAAAAAAGGAGATGTATCGTGTCCAATCAAAATAAAACTGCTCACAGCATAGACAATTTATACGACTCCACAGAACTGATCACCCAAGAGGTGCTCATGCGCTATGAGCAAACACCAGACCCAAGACTACGGGAAATAATGCTCTCCTTGATCAAACACATTCATGGGTTCGCAAAGGAAGTCAAATTAACTTCTAAAGAGTGGCTTTTTGCGATGCAATATCTTGAAGAATCTGGCAAATGGTGTAGTCCCGGAAGAAATGAGTTCATGATTTTCTCTGATGCACTCGGACTCTCGATGTTGACCGTCACTCAGGACTACCCCAAACCCGCGCACGCGACAGAGGCTACGCTGGTTGGCCCCTTTCTTTTAGAAAACGCTCCTGAGTTTGCGATGGGAGCTGACATTAGTGCCGGTGCAGCAGGTACCCCCATGTATGCCAAGGGAAAAATTTTAGATATCCACGGCAAACCCATTCCCAATGTGACCATCGATGTATGGCATTCCGATGATCGTGGACTTTATGACGTACAAGATGATTTCGATAGCAACGGAACTTGGGCCCGAGCAGTATTAAAAACAGACTCAAGTGGTGAATACCATTTTTGGTCAGTCCTGCCGGTGGACTACCCCATCCCACAGGATGGAACCGCAATCGAAATGATCAAAGCCACCTCAGGACGAACGATGCGACCTGCACATCTACATTTTCGAATTCAGTGTGATGGACACAAACCATTGGTCACACATATCTTTGATAAAAACAGTGCCAACCTCAATAATGACGCAGTCTTTGGAGTACGTCCATCCCTGATTGCTGATTTTATACATCACCCCAAAGGAATGGCTCCAGACGGGAAAAACATGGAACGTGATTTCTACACTTTAAATTACGACTTTATACTGCCATAAATAGATAAAGTGGCCATTTCAAAGTCACGTATTTATGGATGACTAAGAAACCTCTTTTAGGTAAGCAACTTATAATGTCATGACCCTGGGAAATGTCCCATGTGTTCACAAAAGGCGCTAAGTTGCATACATTTAAGGCTCTTCCACAGCATTATTCATCTTCAACGCTAGCCTCCCCTTCTTTTGGCTGGTTGAAGAGACTTGTTATTGGATTAAGTCTTCTATTTTGGCTTTCAACTTCAGTTTTCGCCAAAGCCTTTGAATCAAACCGTCAATTCACCACTGGTCAAGTACAGGCGACTGTTTTACTATTTGCGCCTGATGGAGTTGGCCCTAACCACCAACAATGGCTGGGTTTGCGATTAAAGCATCAAAATGGATGGCACACTTATTGGAAAAATCCAGGAGATACTGGTTTGGCAACCCACCTCCAGTGGACAGCACCCAAAGGGATAACGATTGGGAAAACACTTTGGCCATTGCCTGAAAAGATTCAAATTGGTGATCTCTTCAATTATGGTTATGAAAATGATGCATTACTTTTAGCACCTCTTAAAGTCGATGCAGAAAATTCAATTCCCAATGAGGGAATAAACATCAAACTGCATGCATCATGGCTGGTTTGTAAAAATGAGTGTATTCCTCAAGAGGGTGACCTTGAACTCAAAGTTTCAAGAAATCAAATATCGGCGGATGATTCAACACTATTTCAACAAGTCATCAGTGACCAACCCATTGCGATTTCTAACAAAGAAAATCAGTTAAGCATTAGAAACGACAATTTAGTCAATATTCAAATATCTGGCCTTGACCCTAAGTTAGAGGGTGCAAATTTTGAAATATTTCCAGAGATACCTGACATCTTAGATGCGAAGGCAGAGAGGCATGCACTGTTCAAGCAATCGTGGGACAAAGGAGTTTGGAGGGCAACAATTCCAATCAACGCCAACCGATCAGATGAACCCAACACTTTGCCGATCACTTTAATTGCGACACCCCGTATAAACGGGGCTAAAAATCGGGTGATGAGCGTCAACTTACCAATCAATGGAACTTGGCCCAAAACAGTTGATTCAACCCAGACTGGAATTCAAGGACAAACCAACTCTTCATTTGAGCCCATTTCTGAGATTTCAAAATTGGATCCGATCAATTGGACAACCATAGTTTTATCTGCATTTGCGGCATTACTTGGTGGTCTAATTCTCAACCTAATGCCATGCGTTTTACCAGTACTGGCGATCAAAGCCATGGGATTTGTAAATGCCACTCCCAAACAAGAACAAGAGCAAAGGAAAACTAGCTACTTTTACGCTGCTGGAGTTATTGCATCTTTTCTCCTTTTAGGAAGCGTAATTTTTCTCTTGAGGAACATGGGAGTCCAACTTGGATGGGGTTTTCAACTTCAGTCAACCTTCATGCTTGTCATACTTTCTAGCTTATTCACTCTCATTGCCTTGAATTTACTGGGCTGCTTTGAAATTGGTGGATCAATACAAAATGCCGCGGGTAACTTCAAGTCTAAAAACAAGTTCATTGAATCGTTTGGATCGGGTGTACTCGCTGTTTTTGTTGCTTCTCCTTGTACAGCGCCATTTATGGGTGCCTCGTTGGGGACCGCATTAGAGCTTCCCGCCTACCTTGGGCTTCTCATATTTGCATTCTTGGGTGTCGGATTTGCCTTACCTATTGTGATGATTGCATCCTTTCCTAAACTCAATCATTTATTACCCAAGCCTGGAAAGTGGATGGTTCAGTTTAAGGTTTTTATGTCCTTCCCAATGTTAGCAACTGTACTTTGGCTAGCTTGGATATTTGGGAATTTAAATGGCTTGGATGCAATGGCAGAATTACTGGCATTGCTTCTTTTGCTTTCTTGTGGAGTCTTCCTAACAGAGTCAAGCGTCAATTGGACCAATCCACGTCAATGGTCCTTCAGTCACTTGGTAGGTGTCATCGCAATTTGTCTATCCATTTTTCTTTGTGGATACTGGCTTTCTTCAATACAAGAGCAAACTCCTGGGAGTCAATCATCTATCAATACTGAATCAGAAGGTTGGACGCCATGGAGCCCCTCTAAAGTTGAACAAGCATTGTCAGAGGGGCATCCTGTTTTTGTGGATTACACAGCAGCATGGTGCATTACATGTAAGCTCAATGAAAATACAACATTTAAAAACAAAAGAGTGACATCTGCCTTTGCGTCAAAAAAAGTCATTCTATTTAAAGCAGATTGGACCCATCAAGATTCGACCATAGCCGCTTCATTAAAATCATATGGCAGAGTTGGTGTCCCCGTTTATGTCTTGATCGACAAAAAAGGGAAAGCTCAAGTTTTCTCAGAAGTCATTGGAAGCGAGGAAATATTGAATGCCTTGGAAAAACTATAACCCCGAGGTCAGGTTTTTCATTCTCAGTTGCCTCATATTCTCTTCGCTTTGAGCTGACTCTATTTCACGCATTACGGCATTCAAATCGACTTTTTCCGCTTTACGACTGAATGTTCCCGTCAATTGAACACCCTCGATCAAAAGACCGCGTTGATATAAGTCCCAAATCTCAGGTCCATAATTCGTTTTAAGCAGCTCAGAGTTGAATTGTCCAAAGAAATTACGCAAATTCGCAACATCTCTTAACAACATTCTTTGAGCGTGATTATTACCAGCAGCATCAATAGCCTGCGGCAAATCAATGATGACCGGACCATCGTGTGAAAGCAATATATTGAATTCGGACAAGTCACCATGTACCACGCCCGCTCGCAACATCCTCAAAACCTCACCAATCAGTTGCAAATGGTATTTGGCCGCCATTTCAGGAGTGAAAATTACGTCGTTTAGCCTTGGAGCGGCATCTCCTTGCTCATCGGTGATCAAATCCATGAGCAATACACCCTCCAAAAAATTGATGGGCTTTGGAACTCTTACTCCAGCGGCAGATAATTTATAAAGAGCGTCTACTTCAGCACTCTGCCAAGCAGCTTCTTGAGCTTGTCGGCCGAATTTAGTCCCTTTGGCCATGGCTCTTGCCTGACGAGAATTTTTAACTTTTCTATTTTCCGTGTAATCGATGGCTTGTCGAAAGCTTCTGTTATTGGCTTCTTTGTAAACTTTTGCACACAAAGTGGATTCACCAGAACGAACAACAAAAACAGTTGCCTCTTTTCCACTCATCAACTGACGCACCACAGAATCAATGAAACCCTCCTCTATTAGAGGCTGCAGACGTGAAGGAATTTTCAAAATAGATGATTGGTTTAAGTTAATTCAACGTTCAAGGGGTCATAGGAATAAAGCCACTCAGAACGCGATTTATTTAAATCATTCTGATGAAAAGCCTCCCTCATGTCCTGAACATCCTCAATTCGATACAGTGCTCGACTCTGTGTAGAGCCATTGACAATTTTTGTGGTTCGCTCCAGTCGATTATTTTGAAACTGGATAAGTGCACGCGACACATCAGTATTGATCTCCAAACACCGGCATAGAACAGCGGCATCCTCAATCGCCATCACAGCTCCTGATGCCATGTATGGAAGTGTTGGATGAGCTGCATCTCCAATTAAAGTTGCTTTACCTGTAGACCAATTCGTCACTGGAGGTCGATTGTTCAACGCATACCGGTAGCATGCATTTTTGTCTATGGCATCTATGACGGTTTGAATGTTGTCATGCCATCCCACAAAGTCCTTTTTAAGTTCTTCCCAGGGTCTTTTTTGAGTCCAAGATTCATTTTCTGGTTGATCATGTTCGACAAGACCCACAAAATTAAGCAATGTACCTGCTCGAAGGTAATACATGACTGCGTGCTTTTTAGGACCACACCAAACGGTGGATACCGTCTCCATGATTCCCTTGGGTAATTGATTGACATCAATTACACCCCGCCATGCTATATCACCGGTATAGGTGACAGGCGTTTCACCTAGGATTTGAGCTCGAATGACAGACTTGATACCATCAGCCCCAACCAGTACGTCACCGTAAACCCTTTGACCATTTTCCAAATCGAGCGTGACCCCGTGATCTGATTCAAAAAATCCAGAGGCTTTTGAATCAAGATGAATACAGTTGGGGTCTAACTCATTGACGCAGTTTGCCAGAATTTCGTGAATATCCGCGCGATGAAGGTGGTAATAAGGTGCATTGAATTTTGACTCGTGCTCTTTACCAAGTGGAATTCTATGCATCATTTCAGCTGTATCAAAGCGTCGAAATTCGAATGCATTGGGTCTCACACCCACATGATCAAGCCGATCTTTTAAACCTAGATAATACAAAACCTTTACTGCGTTTGCACTGCATTGAATTCCTGCACCAACTTCACTTAAAACAGAGGCTTGCTCATAAATTTGAACTGAAAAGCCCCTTTTGAGCAAAATAGCTGCAGCAGTTAGCCCTCCGATACCCGCACCGACAATGATTATTTTTAGATGTTGCTTCACAATAAAGCCAAAATGAAATATGAGTGTTAAACGCGCTATTGATACCGACTAAGGCATATCTTATCTATTGGTGCCGATCATAAAGCAAAAGTAAAGGCTGCGATCTGGTATTTGTACCAATTTAACCAACAAGTGAATTTAAATACAGAATCATCGATTGCAAGCTTGTACCTAATTTTTCAAATTGGATCACAGGATAAAAGTAGCTGCGATTTGAATCGTTGATTCCATCCTTGAATTAAGTCATATCATTAGACTAAAACAAATTTCTTCAATTAAATTTAAGTATCTTTAAAAAGCAAATTCTTACTCTTTATGTATTTTCCAGCAAAACAATTCCTCCTGCAGTGTTTGATATTGGGACGTGATAAGTAGAACTGATTTGCTGCACTTGACCGGGCAAAGCCGCTCTTGCAGCAAGCCACATAATTAACTCAATTCCCTGAGTTCCAACTTGCTCAACGAGCTCTTCAATTGAGTATTGAGTCGCCCACTTTGGGTTTTTTACAAGGCTATCGAGAAACTCCAAGTCGAATTTTTTATTGATAAATCCAGCCCTCTCACCATCTAGCTGATGCGACAGTCCTCCAGTTCCCAAAATCAAAAACTTTAAATCACTATCAAGATTTGAAATGATTTCCCCAACGGCCCTGCCCAAGTCAAAACATCGCTTAGCACTGGGAACAGGAAACTGAACAGTGTTGATGCATATTGGCACTGTAATTACTGGGCAAGACTCACTTTCTGGCCAAAGAAGCTTCAGTGGCAGTGTAAATGCGTGATCCACTTTCATACGTTGACAAGTTGTTACATCAAATTCACGCTCAATCAAGCCGTTGATAATTTCCCAAGAGATACTTGCATCTCCCTTGAAAGGTGGAAGCGTAGGAATGCCCCACCCCTCGTCATCATTCATATATTGGTCGGCTGCGCCAACTGCAAAAGTTGGCATGGCATCAAGAAAGAAATTCAATCCATGATCGTTATAGAAAACAATGACCACATCTGGTTTATTTTTACCTAACCATTCGTGAATGGGTTCAAAACCACTAAAAAAGGGTTTCCAGTAGTCAGAGTATTGCGCTTTTTTCGCAATTGCATTTCCTATTGATGGAACATGCGAAGTTGATACCATACCTAGGATCTTGGCCATTATTCTCTCCCCGCAGCAATCAATTTATTTCTAAAACTCTCCTTACTCATTCCAGTCTGAAGTGCACCCAAATCTTGAACATCCAAGCCTAAAATACCTGCAAACTTTGCCAAGTAATAGACATTACCCCCTAGTTCAATCAACTTTAATACATCTCGCGTTTTAATTGCTTGCTTTTGTTCTGTAGTGAGCGCATAGCAATCCATGTAATGAGGCTCATTAGCCTTGAACTTTTCTCTGTTTTCAAAGCTATTGAATGAAAAACACATTTTGTTCAATGCATAACCCTTTTGGGCTTGATTGCCATCAAACAAGGTTGTTCCAAATATTTTTTTGCTCATTGCTGGATCCATATCTGTGCTTAGATGGATCTATCGTAATCGAGCCACTTAAAATCAAATTTGACTTAAATCAACGAACACAAATGATTTCAAAATCAAAAAATAAACACTCTTTCTCGCGCATTTGAATTGAATATTATCTTACTAGCTTCCAAAGAAAGTCTGGCCCATTCTTTATCGCCAATCAAGCTAGACCTCTTAAAGTTTGGTAATTCAACGCTGATTGGAATGGCTTGCGGTAACCTAGAAAAGAGCCCCTTGATATCAATATCACCTTCGCCGGGAAGCAATCTCTCTTCACGAGCCGTCAAGATGAGCTCTTGTGTCGAAAAATTTTGCCCACCCTTGGCATCACATATCTGCGCATAATGCAGAAACTTGCTTGGAATTTGATCAATATCTGTTAGCTGGGTTTCAGATCTACCAAAGTGCAACGCATCAAAAAGAATACCTGCGTTAGTGGGGCTTCCAGCATTTTGAATAATGCTCAGTGCAGACAACGCATTTTTAACTCCAGTCCAAGGCATGAATTCAAGATCAGCCGTCATTCCATATTGAAGCAAGTTCTCGCAAAGCTTTGCGTAACTTTCCGATAAGCGTGACGAATTTGAATCATCTCCTGCAACCAACACAGCTTTTGCATTCAATGCGGCACCTGCTTCAAAGAGATTTTGAAAATCTGCAACGTTGAAATTTTCATCAATTCGCACGATTTCAATGTCAAACACGCCAACTCCATTATGGTTAATTCGTGCAAGAGCTTCCCTTTGAATGCGGCTGTCATTCATGAATTCTTGATAAGGTGCCCCAACATTGTTAGGACGAAGCCTAAGTCCAACATTTTCAAAACCCAAATCGCTTGCAATGTCCAAGGCCTCTAAAACACTTGAACGATTAGCGGTCAGGTAAGCAAGAGAGTAACTTCGCATTCAATTCAATGGAGATACAGCAGTTGGCATTGCGATGGTTGACACCATTTCAGTCGTCAGTTGAGCTGGGCCACCTTTCGGGGGCCAGATACCTTGAACTACTGCTTCTGTTCGAGCTTTGCTGCGAGCATCCAGACTAGGGTATGCCCAAATGTTAGTGAATCGCAAAGGTCCGTCGATCGCCACCATTGCAACTACGCAGGGTGAGATGCTTTCACGAGCAGGCATGGCTTGTTCCCACAAATCGATGGTCGGCTGAACCCCGCCTGGTTTGATACCGTAGGTTCTAATTTCATAAACTGGCCCATGAACTCCACTTTCTGCGGTTGGTCGGGTAGGCTTCATCCAAGGGAAACCTTGGTAACTGTGTTGTTCCAATTTTTGAAAAATCTCTCCACATCCAAAGGGGCTTGCATTTTGTTGAGTTCTTTGCCGCTCAAATTGAAGCGTGGACAAATCTGAAAACCCCCGAAGTACGATCATTTGATTGAGAACTCCAATATCCGTAAACCAACAGGCGAGTAATTCCCCTTGTCCTTGTGAACAGAAAGTTCGCACATTCTCTGCTGCTGCGGCAGCTGTACCAAATGGCAAGGTCATGGTTGCGAGTTCGTAGTACATTGTGTGTCCTTTGTTTAAATATTGATTGAAGAGTCTTCCACTTGCGTGCATCGCTGCCAAATAACCGAATGTCATGGCTGGCCCCAGTGTGATGCCACCACTTGGGTAGTTCCCGCCCATGACACTGCTGAGGTCATTGCCACCGGCATACAGTCCCGAAATGGGTTCATTGTTTGAATCGAGAACCTGGGCAAATTCATTGCATTTCAAGCCTGCAAATGTGCCCAAACTGCCAGCCACCACTCGAACTGCATAAAAGGGCCCCTTATTGATAGGCCCCATGCAAGGATTACGCCCTGAGTGGTTTGCATCGCCCTGAATTCGGTTGTACGGGGTTTGCCCTTTGTGGAATTCTGAATCGTAACCAATCTGAGCCATGGTGTTGTAGCGCTCAACCGTCTCGCGAAGTGCTTGACCATTGATGCCACAAGCTGCGGCCAACTCTTCTATGGTTTTTCCATGCTTCAAATAGCCGTTTTTGATCATGGAACCAAAGGGAATCGGATAAGGCTTTACAGCACCCAAACCCCATCTCAGAATGAAGTCACGATCCACCACCAACCAAGCTTGAATAGGCTCCCCTTTTGGAAGTGCCTCGATCAAGGACTGCATGAAATCATAGTAAGAGTCGGCTTCGTTGGTGAATCGTTTACCAAACCGAGTCACCGCGATCAATCCAGGTTTTGCACGTTCTAAAAGATGCGGGAAATGAGCGACCCCTCCACTTGATCTGGGTACCAACGAAACAGGAGCCATGGCGGATGCATTTCTCAAGTTGCGCTCAATCACAGCTCCTGAGCTCTCTGCCATGTTCAATCCATCGCCCGTATTACCCCATGATGCTGCAGAAAAATGCTCTTTGCCTGTTGGATCATGCGACAACAATTCGCTTTTTCTTTTTGAGTCATGAGGGAAACCGCCAGTCGCAAGTATCACAGCATGACTTGCTTGAATCTCAATTTTTTGACCCAGCTTTTCAGCCCAAACGCCGGTCACAACTTCATTAACTTTGATCAATTCAACGGCTTTGGTATAGAGTTCAATTTGTACACCTAATTCGAAAGCTGCTTTGGAGAGTTGTCCAACCAGAGCATTTCCATTGACCAAATGCATTCCACGTCTGTAAATCAACAAATCCCAAATGTGTTTGAAAATTCTCTTTGCGACGTATATAAAGGATCCCAAATTTCTCAACGCATTGTAAAAATGCTTCAAGTCCGCGCCGGAGGCTATGCCCATTCCCAATAATGTGGTCTCCTTTAAAGGAGGCTTCAATAGTGATAGTCGAGAGCCAAGTTCTTTGGCATCAAAGGGAGCTGCACATACTGATCGCCCTCCCCTGGCCGAATCAATCGTGTTTCCGTGGAAATCTGGTATCGCGTTCCCATCGATGAATCGGAGTCCAATTTTTTCTTCGAAAAACCTCAACATTTGTGGACCATGATGGAGGAAAGCGTTAACTCTTTTTTCGTCGAACTGTGAACCTAATTCATGCTTCAAGTATGACAGTGGTTTTTCAATGGGCTCTGCGATTCCTGCCTTTAAAGCCAAATGATTTCTAGGAATCCACATCCATCCGCCTGACCAAGCAGTGGTTCCACCGAACTGCGCCTCCTTTTCAATGACAATGACCTTGAGCCCCAAATGTGCAGCTGTCACCGCTGCAGATAAGGCCCCAGCACCAGAGCCGACCACCAAGAAGTCACAACTCAACTGAAGCGTTTTTTTGGTGTCCCGCATATTCATGGCGCGTAAATTGGAGTCAGCTCATCTTTGCGCCGCCCTCTTGACATGAGCGACGACGCACCACTGGCGGCTGCCAATTGAGATGCACAAGACAGTAAATCTTGTGACAAGGCTAACATTTTAGCCTTGGTGAAACGAGCAGATGGACCAGCAATACTGATGGTTCCCATGGGTAAATGACCTGTTAGGGATACAGCGACTGCCATGGCGTTCAAACCCGCCGTATACGTCTCCTCTGTCAAGCTAAAACCACGTTTACGAGTTTCTTGGAGTGCTTTCAAAAAGGCTTTTAGACTTTGAGGCGCATTGGGCCCAAAATCCTTGGTGTGTCCTAAACCTTGTTTTGAAACCAAGACCACCGCATCCTCATCGCTCATGGTTGCCAACCAAGCCCAACCCGAGGAAGAGCAGCTGAGTTGGGCGATACTGCCCATATCAGGGTCGTAGCGCAATCCTTGGCGAGCACCCTGTGCTCTGGCTATCCAAGTCAATCTATCTCCATCCACGATGGACAAGCGAACCAACTCCCCTGATTTCTCTGCCAATCGATCTAAAAGGGGTTGAGCCACATCAACCACACCAGACTTGCTGAGATGAGACAAACCCATAGAGACCAATTTCGTGGTCAGCATGTACTCTCCACCCTCCTTTGCTTGCCTCACATATCCATGCTTGATGAGATCAGCTAGTAACCGATGCGCAGCACTTTTGGGCATGTTCAGGTGCTGAGCCATGGTAGACAACTCTGCCCCGTCCATTTGCTCAGACAAAAACTCCAAAACACCCAACGTTCGCTCAAGAACTCCGCTCACATTAGCTCCAATGCTCAATTGAACTTTTAAAAAGCAAATTCAAAACTTAATTTGATTTTATCACGAAACTCATATTCCATTCAAAAATGGAACTATGTTCTATTTTTTGATAAACTACTGCCATTCTTAAAACAGAAAAGGATTGGTCATGCTGGAGAACTTAAGTGGCGCAACTCGCCTGCACTTCATTGTTGGAGACCCAATTGCACAGGTCAAATCCCCATTTGGCATGACAGAGGCTTTCGAATCGAAGGGGAAAAACGCAATCTGCATTCCTGCACATGTAAGCACTTCTGAATTAAGCACTTGGTTTGAGGGCGTGACGCGAACTCAAAATGCTGACGGCGTAATCGTTACAGTTCCTCATAAATTCGATTGTTTTTCACTGTGCAACACTTCTTCTCCGAGAGCTGAGTTCCTAGGCGCAGTCAACACCATACGGCGCAATAGCGACGGCACCTGGCATGGCGATATGCTTGATGGACTTGGATACATCAAAGCCATCGAACTCAAAGGCTATAACCTCAAGAACAAAAAAGCCCTTCTCATTGGTGCAGGTGGCGCGGGTTCGGCCATCGCGCACGCCCTGATCATGGCAGGTGTTAGTGTTCTAGCCATTCATGATGAAAGCACAGAACGCCGTGAATCACTCATCAAGCGCCTTAATGGCTTAAATATGGGTCAAGTGATCAATGGCACCCCCAACCCAAGTGGCTTTGATGTGGCGCTGAATGCCACCCCTGCGGGTATGAAAAGTTCTGACCCACTACCCATGGACGTCAAACAACTGAATTCAAATATGTTTGTCGGATGCGTGATCACTCAGCCCGCTGTGACCCCATTGATTCAAGCCGCTCGTGATCTAGGTTGCCAAACTTCAACTGGAGCTGATATGTTCGCTCAAGTCAGAGAGCTCATGTTGGACTTTTTGCTGGAGGTCTAATTCATGAGTTCAAATCTCACTCCACTAAAAGCACTGATCAACACCAACTTAGATCAAACTGAACTCAATGTTGACCTCATCGTCGTTGGTTCTGGTGGAGCTGGATTTTCAGCTGCGCTCAACGCTGTGTTGGACGGCGCAAAGGTTGTCTTAATAGAAAGCACTGAGTTCGTTGGAGGAACAACTGCAACATCTGCCGCAACCAGCTGGGTGCCTGGTACAAAAAAAGGTCTTGAAGTCAACCCTGATGACTCACCTGAACGTGTGAAGTTATTCTTGGACAAGGCGGTGGGGCAAGGCTCTGACCCTCAGATGCGACAAGCGTTCATTGAACATGGACCTCAAGCCATTCAAAAGCTAGAGGCGCAAACAGCTCTGCAATTTCAAGTCAGGCAGCTGCATCCCGATTACTTGTCTGAGCTAGAAGGCTCTGTGCTAAGAGGTCGCGCCATTGAACCTCAACCCTTTGATGGCAAACTTTTGGGGCCCAACCTCAGATTGGTTCGCCCTCCAATTCCAGAATTCACAGTTTTGGGCGGGATGATGGTTGACCGTGATGACATTTTCCATCTTCTCAGACTTACACAAACTTGGAAATCATTCAAGTACAGCGCTCGAATCATCGCGCGCCATTTACTTGACAAAATTTTCCACTCCACAAGCACTCGACTTGTCATGGGAAACGCCATGATTGCCCGAATGCTCTATAGCTATCTACAAAAAGGAGGTCAACTCCTAACAAGCTGCGAGGTAACCTCCTTTGTCCAAACAGAAGACGCCGTCACAGGAGTGAGAGTCAGTCAAACTCAACACAATGGAATGATTTCATCTTGCACCATCAACAGCAAGGCTGGCGTCATATTGGCATCTGGTGGATTCAATAAACATCCAAGTAAAAGAGCTCAAATGCTTCCAGGCATCAAAAGAGAGTGGTCACCTGCAGCACCTGGTCACACAGGGAAAATGCAGGATTTAGCACTTGGACTTGGTGCAATCCTAGGCTCATCGGGGAAAACACATGCATTTTGGGCACCTGTCTCCATCAGAAAGAGAAAGGACTCCAGCGTCGCAGCCTTTCCGCACTTTGTAATGGATCGGGGCAAGCCTGGCATGATTTCGGTTGACAGCAATGGCATGCGATTTGTGAACGAATCGACCTCATACCATTTGTTTGGACTTGCAATGCAAGAACACCACAAAGTCACACCTTGCATTCCCACATGGCTCATTTGCGACGCGCCAGCACTTCGCAAATATGGATTGGGAATGATTCGTCCTGGGGGTAGTGGTCTAAAGGCTTTTTTAGACGACGGATATCTCAAAACAGGCCGCACGCTAAAAGAGTTGGCTCAAGCGCTCAATATTCCAGCATCAAACCTAGAGTCAACCATTTCAAAGTTCAATCAATTTGCCAAACAAGGCATTGACGAAGATTTTCAACGGGGAAGCACTGACTACCAAAGAGCCAATGGAGATGCGACTTGGACAGGCAAGAATCCGTGCTTGGGTGAACTATCACAAGGCCCCTTTTATGCAATTGAACTTTACCCTGGAGACATAGGGGCCTCAAGTGGACTGATCGCAAACACAAACGCTCAAGTATTGAATTCAAGCAACAAGCCCATCAAGGGCCTGTACGTGTGCGGCAATGAGATGCAGTCCATCATGGGTAACGTCTACCCCGCACCAGGCATAACCATCGGTCCAGGCGTGACTTTTGGATTCATTGCGTCAACCCATGCGCTAAAAAGCCTGAAAGATTCAACCTGAGCGTTGGATAGATGAATTCCCCATTTTTGCGCCCTCAGCGCAAACACTGCCAACATAGTTCGGTCGGATGTAGGAAGTAAAAAAGCGCTTATCAATTGTTCTAGGTCTCAAACGCTAGAGTGCGGTTTACCTGGAGAAGCCTTGAAATGATCTTTGGCTGCATCTTTATAGGCTTGGTCTCTTTTTAAGAGCACTGCAACTGATCTCACCTTTTGATCATCTGGGGACAATCCAGGCAAATCCATCGCGGGATTGGCCTGGAGCGCTTTTGCAGCCTTCATCAGCCTCTGGCGAGCCATGATAATACCGTTGTCTGTAGAGACCAAGTTCTCTTTTGTCCGGTCTTGGATCGGCCCCATGCTCTCTTGAAGTGAAGCATCCTGCGTGCCAATACCCTTGATGCCACTGTAATATAGGTTTGCCTTTTGAGCATCGCGATCCATCAAATAATCGTTGTGCTTGTTTTGTATTGGGTAGTAATTTTTATCTACCAAGACATGAACGCCATTACCCTCTTCCATGGCCAACCGCTCCGACTGTGTCAACGCCCTAGTGGGATGATAGTCATAACTCCAAGCCCAGCAACGTTCGTCGTCAATCGGAATCCAAAAGTGTCCATGAACGGGATGATCCCCTCTTGGCGGCACCATGGTGAAGGTAGGAAGTACCCATGGGGTGATGCGCCAATAATACTGATCGTCCTCTGCATTTCTTCTTGCGCCCACCAAAAGTCCACCGGGAACGTCCACAACCTCAAACACAGGTTTAAAGTCGCTTTGATTGTATTTATTACCCTTAGCGCTATTGAACAACGGATCATGCTTCAAACTGCTGCCATGAAGGAATGAGACATGACTTGAATCAATACCCCCCTCCAATGCTTGAAGCCAGTTGCAATCTTGGAATCTCTTTGACATATAGGACTGCTCAAGTGGAACGGTTGCAAACTCCCACTCTGGCAAAGGTGGCTTAAGTTCTTCTGGCCCCATATAAACCCAAATCACGCCACCCCGCTCGATCATTGGATAGCCTTTGAGTTTGATTTTTCCACTGAAGCCACTCTCCTCAGGCTCTGAAGGAACATCAACGCATTGCCCCGTGACATTGAACTTCCAACCATGATAGGGACAACGAATTCCATCATGTTCATTCCTACCAAACCACAGTGAAACACCACGGTGTGCGCAAAATTCATCAATTAAACCCAACCTTCCAGAGGTATCTCGAAAAGCAATCAACTTCTCGGACAAAATTTCCAAGCGAACTGGCGCACAGTCAGGAACTGGAAGTTGCTCAGACAACAATGCTGGTAACCAATAGCGACGAAACAAATTGCCCATCGGAGTACCAGGGCCTGTTTGTGTAACCAAATCATTTTGTTCTTTTTTCAACATTACTGTAGCTCCATAATTTACTGATTCAACAAATAATTAGTTTCAAGAAATGACCATTGGGCGGCCTTCAATCTCGACTCAATAAAGATCGAGTTGAAACTTTAAGGGAGCATAGCGATCTAGCCGTTCAGGCAAATTGATCTACATCAATCAAAGTCATGTTTGAAAGGGAAGATCGCAATATCAGCGACGCCAATAAGTGAAAGAGTTTGAATAAATAAATTTAAGAATGCAAATATAAAAAATAAAAACAGAATATTAATTTTTCAAAAAAATCTAGAGAAAGGCAAAAATTTATCTTGAGTCAATTCGATTCACAAAAAATATTGACTTCCCTATTAAAAATAGATTTGTAAAAAACCTATCACTGCCAAGAATTCAAGCCCAATAGTCAGCAACACACTTTCCATCCCGAGGTAGATCGCTAAAAGTCTCTAGTCCATCAAAATGATCGATGGGAATGTTTGCCACAAAATCTGGCTCTGTAAGCCTCAAGTTGACAGCAATCCGATATTTGCCTTCGCTATTTGCGCTTTTAGCAAGCCAATATGCCATTGAGCCGCAGCACTCACAAAAATGGAATTCAATTTCAGCACCGCGAGAATATGACTTAGTGGGCCCTGCAGTTTTGATGTCAATATCTAAATACCCATAGGCCCAAAGTACACCGTATCGACGACAAGCAGTGCAATTGCATGCAGTTGCACCGTCAATTTTTGCAAATAGAGTCCAAGACACCAGGCCACATAAGCAGGTTCCGCTCAACATAAGACTTTCCTTTGTCAAAAAAATCAATGGAGGATTGACCATTGATTATAAAAATGAGGCCTCCAAATGCTTGGGGGAAAGCCAAGTTAGATTTGTACGCATCTCAATGAAATTGGTTTGCCCCGTAGGGGATCGAACCCCCGACTCTCAGCTTAGAAGGGCTTGTGTTTGTATATAAGCTATTGATTTAATTAAGTTAATTTTAAATGTGCAATAACTGTGTAATGTGAGTCAAAGTATTTTCGCCTCACCACCACATAATGTTTAGCATTGCTTTACATTTTTCTACTTATCGTTAAGATTGTGAATAACAAAAAAGGAAGCTGATTATGGAAGTGGTACTTAGAAAATATGGCAATAGCACAGTTGCAGTATTACCCCCCGCCGTTTTAAAAGATATCGGTCTCAGGGCTGGTCAACCCATGTCACTAGAGACAACAAGTGACGGGAAAATAGTTCTTAGCGCCAAAAAAAGATATTTCTTATCTGAGTTAATGTCGCAATGCGATTTAAAAGCCAAGCCACCTAAGGATTTAGAGTTATGGAATAACTGCAAACCGATTGGCCAAGAAGTATGGTGAAAAAATATTTTGATCGCGGCGATATTGTTAGAGTAAGCTTTGAACCCTCAATCGGTCACGAAATGAAAGGTGAGACTAGACTTGCCCTAGTCTTAACGACAAAAGAATTTAACCAATTGGGCGATGTACTCGTTGCACCCATTACTCAAGGAGGTGATTTCTCTAGGTTCGCTGGTTTTGCAACTTCATTAACGGGAACAGGATGCAAAACTCAGGGCGTAGTTCTGATCAACAAAATCCGAATGCTAGATTTAAATGCTAGGCAAGCAAAAAAAATTGAAGTTGCACCCAAAGAAGTTATTCATGATGCTATGGCTAGATTAAACGCTTTATTTGAATAAAAAGCCATTGAATTAAACTGATAGTATTTTCAAACAAATAATGCAACCCAAAAAGCTTGGTCAAAGTCGGAATAAGACTTGTTGATGAATCTGCATGAAATTGGTCTGCCCGGAGGGGATCGAACCCCCGACCCACAGCTTAGAAGGGCTTGTGTTTGGCTTTAACCACATGAATTTAAACACTTTTTTATAACTGTGTAAAAACTGTGTAATATACATAATTGTGTAAATTTTAATCAGTACATTTTTTAAGTTTAAATCTAATATAAAAACTTTTACGCTTATTTCTTTAAAAGATTAGGAATGGAAAACATGCGAATCAAAGCAACAATTTTTACAATTATTTTTTTATATT
>CAIKYO010000360.1 GCA_903831655.1 uncultured Burkholderiales bacterium | reverse complement strand
GAATTCACCTGGCTTGTCACCCCTCTCCCCCCAAGACTTGATCCAGTTACCGTTTTTATCCACTTTGGCCACACGCGAATTGATGTAGCCATCGCTAATGAAGGTATTGTCCTCAAGGTCCCAAGTCATGTCGGTGACTTGTCGAAAACGTCCATTCTGGGCAGGCGCTGGTGGTACGGGGTGCTTTACTGGACCTGTCTCCTCATCTGAAGCTTCTTGTTTACGACCCAAAACCATGGACACTTGCCCCTGGGGTGTGAACTTAACGACCAGATCGGAGCCTTTATCAGCAACCCAAATGTTATCGTGTCGGTCGATTCGCACTGCATGCGCAAACGACCAGGCATAAAGATTCTTACCAATTTCACGAACGAAGTGTCCCTTGGCATCAAACTCTAGGAGCTGAGCAGCAGCAGCTGCATAAGCAGGACCACTGGTATTGCCCCTTGAAAAAACAAAAACATGGCCCTTTGAATTGACGGCGACACCACTGACTTCGCCCAAATAAAGATCTTTGGGCATTTTCAATGGATTGACTGCATCAAAGGCGATTGAGGGTACGACCTCTTCAGCAAAACAAGTGCTTAACGAAAGGATCAATGCCACTGCAATTGTTATTTTTTTCATTTTTAACTCACCCATGATCAACACTCAAAGCTCACGAATGAGCACTTTTCTAAATTTGACAATGCCACTTCCAAACTGCAAAGCAACATGGCCCTCTTTGTGAGTGCTGTCAATGGCTTTTGCAGTCAATTGACCATTGATCCGCATCTCCATTTGAGCTCCTTTTAAGGTCAACTCCAATGTGTTCCACCTACCTCCCGCCTTTGGGTAAGGAGGAGACACCTTTCCCAGATCAACGATCGCGCCAGTCCCAAAGGTGGGATCTGGTCGCGTATCCCAAACGTTGAATTCGTAACATGTTTTTGTACTGACGTCACTTGCGCTTTCACATCGATTAAAAATACCAGTATTGGTTTGATCATCTACCCACAACTCAGCATAGATTTCATAGTCTTTGTAACTGTTTTTAGTCACCAAAAAGCTCGCATCCTTTCCAGGCACAAAATCAGCTTGTATGGCCCCATCTTGAATGCGCCAATTTGCCTCCCCAACACGTGTCCAAGCATTTAGATTTGAACTCGAATCAAATAAAGTGTTCTAATTACCGCCCATCAATTGAGCTTGATTGGCGCATGAGGTCATCAAAGTCAGTGACAAAATGCTCATCCAAAACTTGAATCGCAATTGCATAGTGAGTCCTTAAAAAAATTTAAAACTGTGAACCATCAATTGGATTCAATGCAAAACACGCACCAATGTGCAGCGCAACATAAACATCCATTCAGTTCAAACTAAATAGTATGTTAGACCTTCTTTATTGACAAAAGGTGAATACCCTGATGAGGGGTTGATTTTTTTGTGTCACCATCATATTGACCAAATTTTTTGAACTACTTGGCTCCAAAACATGCGAAAAAGCTCTTTATATTGGTATTGGCTTGGTGGTCTTCTTGCACTGCTTTCATCACAACCTTCATTTGCAATTGATTCTGCATCGTCGTTTCCGACACACGCAATCAAGCTGATCATTCCATTTCCAACAGGAGGGAGCAACGATGTGGTGGGTCGGCTGATTGCCAATCAACTCTCAGAAAAGCTAGGGCAAGCCGTGGTGGTTGACAACAAAGGAGGCGCTGGTGGTGTAATTGGAGCGGAAATCACAGCCAAGTCGGAACCAGATGGCTATACCCTGTTG
>CAIKYO010000359.1 GCA_903831655.1 uncultured Burkholderiales bacterium | reverse complement strand
TGTGCAGTTGTTGTTTTAGTTTTATTGAATCTGGGTTTCACGAATGCATTTTCTGGGCGTCTTGCTGATCACTTTTTGCACTCTCTTGAACGCCACGCTCGCCGTTGCCGCCAACCCAAGCGAGGACAAAGGGGATGTGCCCCCGCCCAAACACCCAAGCACCCCTCACACGGCTCAAACGAGTACTTCCCAAGGCAACACGGCCCAAGCCAAAGGAGCGCCCGCAAAAGTAGCCCCAACTCACCCTAGCCCCGCCCACCCCCATCACATTAAAAAGACCGGCCCCCAACCCCCCCAAAGTGCCAAGAGTTCCACGGCCCCGGCCAACGCCCAAGCACCTCTCGCACCCACAAAACTTGAGGGCAAAATCGACGGCGCGGGTGAGCTCAAAAATACCAGTGCCTTGAACGAGACCCTCCCACTCAATTGGCCCAGCAGTCACGACAAGGACGCCTTGATCGTACAAATGTCAGAGGCCTTTGCACGAGGTGACAAAGCGAAGTTGAGCGCACTCTTACCCCAAGTGCTCAACCATCCATTGGCCCCATGGGCCGCTTATTGGGAGCTCAAAGCGAGACTTGAAGAGGCCTCCATAGAGGAGGTTCGCGCCTTCCTTCAGACCTACGCCAACACCTACCAAGAGGATCGTCTACGAGCGGACTGGCTTGATTTGTTGGGCTCTAGACGGGACTGGACCACCTATGCACAGGAGTTTCCCGCTTACCGCATGAAAGACGATCCAGAGCTAGAGTGCTATGGCCTCATGATCGCGCACTTGGAACTCCTCCAACAAAGCAGCTCTACCGCTCAATCCCTGGAGACCCAAATCAAAGCGGCTTGGAGAAGACAACGCGATGCAGATGAGGGCTGCACATGGGCCATTGATCGACTCTTGGATGCCAAGAAAATCACACCCCTTGAGGTCTGGCAGCGGGTTCGTTACGCTGCACAAAACAACCGTTTTCGAATGGCAAGAGACCTCACTCAAAGCCTTGACACCAGCGCCGTTCCCCTCTTAAAAGCCGCTTGGACCCAGCCCACTCGCTTTTTAAAAGACCATTTGGCTGCTCCCCAAAAAATCAATCAAGAACTCCTGGTCATGGCGCTCTTGCGCGTGGCCACACAAGACCCCCTCCAAACCAAAGAGCTTCTCCTCTCCAAGTGGGGCCCTTATTTGAGCAGCGAGGAGAGACACTGGATCTGGGGATTTGTAGGAATGCAGTTGGCCTACAACCACGATCCAGACACCTTGAGTTACTTTGAACGAGCCAGCAACCCCAAGGACTTGAGCGATGAAATGCTGGGCTGGTACGTGCGCACCCTCTTGAGGAGCGATCAGATCAATTGGACTCAAGTTGAGAAATTGATTGAACTCATGAGCAATGACCAAAAGAAGGATCCCACTTGGGTTTATTGGCTCGCCAAAGCGCAGCTCTCACTCGCCCCCAAAGAGGGCAAAGCGCGGGAGAAGCCTCTCGCACTCCTGCGCTCCATCGCCAGCACCAAAGGTTTTTACGAACTCTTGGCCATGGACGAGTTGGGAATGGGTGCCACGTTGGCCAATACAGTGCCCTCTCCCTCTGCCGAGACCCTTCAGCGCATTCACAACCACGCAGGACTCAACCGTGCTTTGTATGCGATCAAACTGGGGCTGCGCTCGATTGGCGTTCGTGAATGGAACTACTCTACTTCTTTGGTCAACGCTCAAGGACAAAGTGGCCGCATGAACGACGAAGAACTCTTGGCTGCAGCCCAATGGGCCGCACAAGAGGGACTTTGGGACCGCAGTATTTTCACGAGCGAAAAAGCCCTTGCCTACAGCGACCCCAATTTGCTCTACCCCATGCCCTTTAAGGACTCGGTTCTAAAGGCCAGCGAAAAATACAACGTCCCAGCTTCCTTTGTGTACGGATTGATCCGACAAGAGAGCCGCTTTGTGATGGACATTCATTCCTCGGTGGGTGCCTCCGGGCTCATGCAAGTCATGCCGAAAACAGCCAAGTGGACTGCCAAAAAAATTGGCATCAATCCCTTCACCGTTGAGATGCTGCACGACAAAGACATCAACACCGCCATTGGCACGGGCTACATGCACTTGGTGCTCGACAGTTTTGATGGCTCAAAAGCCTTGGCCGCTGCGGCCTACAACGCGGGCCCCTCCCGCGCACGTCGCTGGCGTGAGGGCCCCGATGTGGAGGGCTCCATTTGGGTGGAGAACATCCCGTTCAACGAAACACGTGATTACGTTAAAAAAGTTCTCACCAACACCACGCTCTACGATAGCCTTCTCACCAATCAGCCCCAGTTCATTCACAATCACTTGGGGCTCGTGGGACCTCACAACCCTCCCAGCCTGGGTTCAGCAGACGCTCAAACCCCAGATCTGCCTTAAAAAAAAGGGATGCCGCCAACGCCTCAAACACAGAGAGGTTAGGTCGTCACCAAAGCGGGGTCTTGGGATTGTTGCAAAGCCCACATCTGAGCATACACTGCGCCCAACTCAAGCAACTGGGCATGCGTGCCTCGCTCCAAAATGCGCCCCTCCCCCATGACCAAAATCTCATCTGCACTCACCACCGTTGAGAGTCGATGCGCAATGACCAAGGTGGTCTTGTTTTGAGCCACCCCCCGCAACTCAGATTGAATGTCGCGCTCATTGGCGCTATCCAGCGCAGAGGTGGCCTCATCAAAGATCAAGATTTGGGGGTTCTTCAAGAGCGTTCTCGCAATCGCCACTCGCTGCTTTTCACCGCCCGACAACTTCAAGCCCCGCTCACCCACCATCGTCTCATAGCCCTTGGGCGTGCTGGCAATGAAGTCATGGATGTGAGCGCTCTTGGCCGCTTGGATCACCTCCTCTTGGCTCGCACTCACACGGCCATACGCAATGTTGTAACTCACGGTGTCATTAAAGAGCACGGTGTCTTGAGGAACGATGCCAATTTGCTCTCTCAAACTCTTTTGTTCAATCTCCCTCACATCCACCCCGTTGATCTCTATTGAGCCCGCACTCACATCGTAGAAGCGGTAGAGCAGTCGACACAGGGTTGATTTACCCGCTCCAGATGAGCCCACCACTGCAACCGTCTTGCCGCTTGGAATTTCAAAATCAATGTGACTCAAGATCTCTCGGGACCCATCGTAGGTGAACCCAACGCCCTTGAAGGACACGTGAGGGGCGCTGGTGAGCGTCAATCTCTTCGCGTCTGGCGCATCCTTGACCTCACGCTCCCGCTCCAAGAGCTTGAACATGCGGTCCAAATCGGTGATGCTTTGCTTGATTTCTCTGTAAATCACACCCAAGAAATTGAGCGGTATGTAGAGCTGGATCATGAAGGCATTGACCATCACCAAGTCTCCAAGGCTCATGCGTGCATCCACCACCCCTTGAGTGGCGCGCACGAGCACGCACACCAAGGCCACCGCAATGATGAACTGCTGCCCCGTGTTCAATAAGCTCAAAGAGGTTTGCGCTTTGAGCCTGGCTTTCCTCAAGCGATCCAGTCGCTCGTCGTACCTCTGCGCCTCAAAGGCTTCGTTGTTGAAGTACTTCACGGTCTCGTAATTGATCAAAGAATCAATGGCTCGGTTGTGAGCGGCAGAATCGAGCTCATTGACCTCTCGTCTGAAATGCGTTCTCCACTGCGTCACCTTCACCGTGAACGTGATGTAGATGACAAGCGCAACGAGGGTGATCACAGCGTACCAAGCGTCGTACTTGTAGGACAAAATGCCAAGCACCAGCACCACTTCGATCAGGGTGGGCACAATGCTGTACAACGAGTATGAGATCAAGGACTCAATGCCTCTCACCCCGCGCTCAATGTCTCGGGTCATGCCCCCCGTTTGCCGCTCCAAGTGAAAGCGCAAACTCAAACCATGCAAGTGCTCAAAGGTCTCCAGTGCAATTTGCCTGGCTGCACCTTGGGTGACTTTGGCAAAAACCAACTCTCTGAGCTCTGTAAATCCGGAGACCGAAATCCTGATCAATCCATACAACACCAAGAGCGTGAAAGGCACCACCAATTCAACGCCTGCTTTGGGGGTCATTTGGTCGACCAATTCCTTAAGGACCAAGGGAACCGCCACGTTGGCCAACTTCGCCCCCACCATGAAGAGCAGCGCAAACACGACTCGGTACTTGTAGCGCCACAAATAGGGCATCAAGCGTTTCAAAGTTTGAAGGTCTTGCCCCTCTTGTGCCTCGGGTGTACCCAGGGGTGCGTGTGAATGGTGTCGCATGGTGTGCTTTAAATTGAACTTGAGTTATATTGGAACATCTTTGTAGTCGGGCAGAGGGGACTGAGCGATAAAAACCTTTGAAATTTTCCTCTCCCTGTCCTCACACCCCCCAGTTCAAGCTCACGCACAAGACCCACATCATGACCGACACCCCTGCTCTCTCTCGCCCCGCCGAAGACCTCACCTTGGTCTTGAAGGTCATTCCCATGCCCTCTGATTGCAATGCCTATGGCGATATCTTTGGCGGCTGGGTCATGGCACAAGTTGATTTGGCAGGATGGGTGCTCCCCGCTCAAATCGTGCAAGGACGTTTGGCCACCGTTGCGGTCAATGAATTCGTCTTCAAAGAGGCGGTTCGGGTGGGGGACATTTTGAGCTTTTACGCCAAAATCAAACGCATTGGCAACACCTCCATTACGGTCTATGTGGAGGTCTATTCAGAACACATCCACGCCAATGAGAGTCTTAGGAAGGTGACCGAAGCAACCCTCACTTACGTGGCCTTGGACGCCAATGGAAGACCCAAGCCCGTGGAGGACAAACTCAAAGAGGGCGCTTGAAGTGCCCAAGCGCTCAGGGCACACGTGACCACTTTTGGGTGCGCCAAAAGGGCCCCCAATACCCACGCAGCAGCAACTCTCGCCCCCCCTCTTGCAACTTGAGTTTGTAGGTGTATTCATCCCCACTATCGGGGTCCAAGATCTTGCCTTGTGACCACAACCACTCACCTGAGGTTTTTTGACCTCCGTGCATGATCTCAAGCCCCACCAGGGGTAAGTTCAGTCTCTCGCCAGGACAGGCCGAGCACAACTCACCGGGACTTGCCTTGGGATCCAACACCCTCTCAATGCGCCCCACCAAACCGTCTTTTGGGTCAAGCACGATTCGAATTTGAGCACTGGGCTGATGCGTGTCGTCATCAAAGCTCGTCCAAAGGCCCGCCACATTGGACAAATCGCTCTCAGGGCCCACGCTCCATGCAAGCCGTGCACCACCCAAGACCAAACACGTCAAGCAAGCTAAACACAAACCCCAACTCAGACCGATCCACCTCGTTGCGCTCACCTTCATTGAATGACTCCTTTGACTTCAAAACTCAACCTCAAACCCATGAGCACATCGCCCCTTGGCGTCAATTTGATACCCATTTTCTTTGACCGATAATACCCACTCTAGGGCTCTTTTGAGAGGGCCTCAGAAAGCTTTTTTCCACCACCCCCTCACATCGCCATTCATGGACTCAACCCGCATCACACTCATCCGACATGGCGAGACCGACTGGAATGTCCAAGCACGCATCCAAGGACACATCGACATCGCTTTGAACTCACTTGGGGTTTGGCAAGCCTCCCAATTGGGGCAAGCGCTGCAGCACGAGCCCTTGTCCTGTGTCTACTCCAGCGACCTCAAAAGAGCACATGAAACGGCTCATCTTTTGGCCTCCTCTCACCAACCCACCCTCACGCACCACATCGAGGTGGGCTTGCGTGAGCGTCACTTTGGCGCCTTTGAAGGCCTCACTTGGACCGAACTTGAGGTCCAGCACCCCAGCCAAGCACAGGCTTGGAGAAGCCGAGACCCCGAGTGGTCGCCCCCAAGTGGCGAGAGTTTGAACCAATTCAAAGCGCGCATCCAAAGTTGCGTCAACCGCTTGGCCAGTCTCCACCTCAATGAGCACATCGCCATCGTGACCCATGGCGGCGTCTTGGATGTGATCTACCGATGGTCAACGGGACAAGACAGCCAGGCCCAAAGAACTTGGGCCCTGGGCAACGCGCACATCAATCGATTGCTGTGGTCCAGTGAAGGGTTGCATTTGGTGGGCTGGGGCGACAAAGCGCATTTGGAGCGGGAAGGCGTTGACGGTGGTGCTGGCCCCCCGCTTGGTCAGGACTACCCCGTTGCCAATTAAAGAGCTCGCTAAACGCTCTCAGGGCGACAGGGTGCTTGGTGGCTCAAGGCCCAAGTGTTCATATGCACGGGCCGTTGCAATCCGGCCTCTGGGCGTGCGCTGCAAATAGCCTTGTTGGAGCAAATAGGGTTCAATCACATCTTCGATGGTGTCTCTCTCCTCACCCATGCTGGCCGCCAAATTGTCCAGGCCCACGGGACCCCCATCAAAGCGATGCACCAAGGCTTCCAAGAATTTTCGGTCCATCACATCAAAGCCCAATTGGTCCACATCAAGCATCTTGAGGGCTTGGTTGGCCATCTCCAAGGTGATCACGCCCGAGCCCTTGATTTGCGCAAAGTCTCGCACCCGCCTGAGCAGTCGGTTGGCGATTCGTGGCGTGCCCCTAGAGCGCTTGGCCAACTCCATGCCACCGCTCTCGTCCATGGGGGTGCTTAGCAAGCCAGCCGATCTCATCACGATGCTCAAGAGCTCCTCGGGGGAATAAAACTCCAGACGCGAGACAATCCCAAAACGATCTCTAAGCGGATTGGTGAGCATGCCCGCTCGGGTGGTGGCACCAATCAAGGTGAAGGGCTGCAAATCAAGTTTGATGCTCCTCGCAGCAGGCCCCTCACCAATCATGATGTCAATCTTGAAATCCTCCAGCGCGGGGTACAAAATTTCCTCCACCACAGGTGACAAGCGGTGAATCTCATCGATAAAGAGCACATCGTTTTTCTCCAACCCCGTTAACAGGGCCGCCAAATCCTTGGGCTTTTCCAGCACAGGACCACTGGTTTGCCTCAAATTCACCCCCAACTCATGGGCCACGATTTGACTGAGCGTGGTCTTGCCCAAACCCGGAGGACCAAAGAGCAACAGGTGGTCCAATGACTCTTGTCTGTTTTTTGCAGCTTGGATGAAGATCGACAACTGCTCGCGCACCTTGGCTTGACCCACATAGTCTTTGAGTGTTTTGGGCCTCAACGCACGCTCAATGGCGCCGTCCTCAGAGCCCAAGGCATTTGCATCCATGACACGAGGACCCATCTCTGAGAGATCCACATGCCTGCCTGGTGTTGCCTTGGGGCCAGGAGTCAAGTCATCGATTTGAACGCTCATGATGGAATAGGGGTGTGGTGAAAGGAATGAACCGAAAAAGACAAGGTCACAGAAATGGACTCTCAGTTTAACGCGACAAAGACTTCAGCGCCCACTTGATGCCCTCGCTCACCCCAAGCTCCGGGGGCAAGACCTTGATCACGGCTTGGGCCTCTTTTTCACTGTAACCCAAGGACATCAATGCCTGGGCCACATCGCTTTGTGCGTTCGAGCCCACGCTTTGAACCAAAGAAGGCGCCCACTCGGCCTTGCCTTTGAGCTCCAAGAGGAGTCGCTCTGCAGTCTTTTTCCCAATACCAGGTACCTTTAGCAAAAGACCGGCCTCTTGAGACTGCACAGCACGAGACAGATCGGCCACGCTCATGCCACTGAGCACCGACAACGCGGTTCTGGGACCCACCCCAGAGATCTTGATCAAGTCTTTAAAAGCCTCGCGCTCACTTGCGGTCAGAAATCCAAATAGAATTTGAGCATCCTCACGCACCACAAAGTGCGTGAGCAGTGAAACGG
Organism: uncultured Burkholderiales bacterium; assembly: GCA_903831655.1. Classification (GTDB taxonomy): domain Bacteria; phylum Pseudomonadota; class Gammaproteobacteria; order Burkholderiales; family Burkholderiaceae_C; genus Limnohabitans. The sequence goes on along the minus strand of CAIKYO010000359.1, from coordinate 31,834 downwards.
GCTCCCCCAGTTCTGGCAAGTTGTAAAAACTGCTCATGGGCACCCACACCTCATAGCCCACGCCGTGGCAGTCCACCAGCACCAAAGGTGGTGTTTTTTCCAACAATTTTCCAGTGATTCGGCCTATCATGCTGTGATCTGTTTCCTAAAGTATGAATGATGTCTGCGTTCCCAAACGCTCAACCCTTGCTTTGATGCTCTCGCTTTGATACTCAAACACGCTTTCTCTCCGCTCAACAACCTCAGATTGTCACACCTTTGCGGCCCATTGGACGAACACCTGCGTGTTTTAGAGACCAGCCTTGAGGTGCGCATTTCCCACCGAGGCGAACACTTTCAAATCGAGGGCCCGAAGGCGCTGGCCACCCAAGCCCTTTGGATCTTACAGTCTTTGTATGAGCAAGCGAATAAAAACATCGACACCAACTTGGTGCTTTTGATGGTGCAAAGTACACCTCTATCCAGTGTCACCTCACTCCTTGACAACCCAGACTCCAACCCTAAAAAAAATAAATTGAAATCCAAGTCCATTACCCACCCCCTTGACACCCCCGAGCCCAAAGCGCTCCTGACAAAACGAGCCGACCTCAAACCCAGAAGCCCCAACCAAGGGCACTACATGGATGCCATTGAGGGATCTGACATCACGTTTGGCTTGGGGCCTGCGGGAACGGGCAAGACTTACCTGGCCGTGGCGATGGCCGTGGATGCGCTTGAGCGACACGCAGTGCAACGCATCGTGCTCACCCGCCCAGCAGTAGAGGCGGGAGAAAAGTTGGGATTTTTACCAGGGGATTTGGGCCAAAAAGTCGACCCCTATCTTCGCCCCTTGTACGATGCGTTGTTTGATTTGATGGGTTTTGATCGTGTCCAAAAAGCCTTTGAGCGCCAAACCTTGGAGATTGCGCCCTTGGCCTTTATGCGTGGGCGCACCCTCAACCACGCTTTTGTGATTTTGGACGAAGCACAAAACACAACACCAGAACAAATGAAAATGTTCTTGACCCGCTTGGGACTGGGCTCCAAAGCGGTGATCACAGGGGATGTGAGTCAAATCGACTTACCCAAAGGACAAATGAGTGGCTTGGTCGATGCTGAGCGAGTTTTGAAACGCGTCAAAGGCATCTCCTTTGCCAACTTCACAAGCCACGATGTGGTGCGTCACCCCTTGGTTGCGAGAATTGTCGACGCCTACGATTCACACAAAGGGGAACGCTCATGAAGTCCTCTGCATCTGTCCAATGCACCTTCGCTCTTCAATGGGACCCTCACTTGATGAACACCCCTTTGAAGCACGCCATGTCCACCCAACGCATCAAAGCGTGCATGACCGAGGCCTTGGCTGTGGCGCAATGTGCGTGCCCTGGAGAGCTCACGGTGAGGATTGTGGATGCACCCGAGGCCCTCGAGTTGAACCGAACCTACAGACACAAAGCCTATGCCACCAATGTGCTCACCTTTGCCTATGAGAGCCACCCCATGCTGCTCGCCGACTTGGTGCTGTGTGCGCCTGTGCTTGAGAGAGAAGCGCTTGAGTTGAATCGCCCCTTGGCGGACCACTTTGCTCACCTCTTGGTTCACGCCTGCCTTCATGCACTGGGCTTTGACCACGAAGAGGATGAATGGATGGCGCTTCAAATGGAGGCGTTGGAGGTGATGGCGCTTGATAATTTAAAGGTCCCTAACCCCTACCAAGCTTGAGGTGGAGAGAGAGAGGGCCAGAGCTTGCTCAGTACTTCTCGCTCTCGGGGTGCGTCTCAAAGTGAGACTCCATGTCGCTTGGCAAGAGCTCAATGGTGGCACGCAAGCCTGGCATTGAACTCATGAGGGCTTGCTCCACATTGAAGCGCAAAGCAGCGGCTCGCCCCAAGGACCAACTCGCTGGCATGTGCATGTGCAACTCCACATAGCAGCGTTGACCCGATTTGCGCGTGACCACGTGGTCAAAGCGAATCACATCGTGGTGAGCAAACCCTTCGAGCACCTCTTGGATGAGCTCTCTGGACTTGGGGTCCAAAGCCTCATCCATCAATCCCTGCGAGGACTCCCAGACCAAAGAAAAACCTTCTTTGAGAATCACCAAAGCGACACCCAAGGCCACCACCGAATCGAGCCACATCAACTGTGTTGCCACCGCCAACACCAAACCCACCACCACAGCACTTGCGGTCCACACATCGGCCATCAAATGCTTAGAGTCGGCCATCAGCGCAATTGAGTTTTGAGCTTTGGCAACGCGCATCATGACCCAAGACAACCAACCATTCAAGCCCGAGCTCACCACCGATAGAACCAAACCCAAACCGATGGTCTCCAAAGGTCTGGGCTCGAGCAAACGGTCAATGGCCATCCACACAATCCCCAGTGCTGCCACCATGATCAAGATGCCCTCAAAACCAGAGGAAAAATACTCCGCCTTGTGGTGCCCATAGGGGTGATCGTCATCGGCCGGCGTTTGTGCAACCGTCACCATCATGAGTCCAAACATGGCGCTGGCCAAGTTCACAAGCGACTCCATCGCATCCGAGAGCAAGCCCACAGATGAGGTGAGCCACCACGCCAAGGTCTTGAGCGCAATGGTGACGATCGCCACCAGCACCGACACCTTCAAAAGGCCCTTGGGGCTGAGCCATCGCTCTTCAAAGCTGGTGGGGTTCGGGGTCATATCAGTGGTGTGTTAGTTGCACTCAGTTGTTGAGCCATTTTGACAGCGCTCATTGGGCTTTTAATGACACTTTTGCAAATCGGCGCTTGCCCACTTGCAACACAAAGGTGCCCTCTTGGCACTTGTGTGCTTTGTCCTTGATCACCACGCCGTCGATTTTGACGCCTCCGCCTTCCACCAACCGGTTTGCCTCTGCCCCAGACTCAGCCAACCCAGCCTCTCGAACCAAGGCGCCTATGCCAAGTGGCGCTCCACTCAAGTGCACCTCCACCAAGTTCTCTGGCACACCCCCTTTGCTCCTCAGCTGAAAGTCCTCTTGCGCTGCCTGAGCGGCCTGCAAGTTGTGAAAGCGTTGCGTGATCTCCATGGCCAAGGCCACTTTAACCTCTTTGGGGTTCAATCCTTCACCAACAGCACGCTTGAGGTGCTCGATCTCTTGGGTCGATTTAAAGCTCAACAAAGGGTACCAAGTCCACATCAAATCGTCGCTGATGCTCAAAACCTTGGCAAACATCGTGTTGGCATCATCGGTGATGGCAATGTAGTTGTTCTTGCTCTTGGACATTTTGTCCACACCATCCAAGCCCACCAACAAAGGCATGGTCAAAATGCACTGAGGCTCTTGCGCGTAGACCTCTTGGAGGTGGCGTCCCATCAACAAATTGAACTTTTGATCCGTTCCGCCCAACTCCAAATCGCTCTTCAAAGCAACGCTGTCGTAGCCTTGCATCAGTGGATACAAAAACTCATGCAAGCCAATGGACTGGCCCGATTTAAAGCGCTTGTCAAAATCATCACGCTCCATCATTCGCGCGACCGTGTATTTGGCTGAAAGCTCAATCATGCCGCTCGCACCCAAAGCCTCACACCACTCGCTGTTGTAGCGAATCTCGGTGCGAGCGGGGTCCAGCACCAAGCTGGCTTGCTTGTAGTAGGTTTGCGCGTTGGCCTCAATTTGAGCCTTGGTCAAGGGAGGCCTGGTTTGGTTTCTGCCCGATGGGTCTCCAATCAAAGAGGTGAAATCTCCAATCAAAAAAATCACTTGATGACCCAAATCCTGCAATTGGCGCATCTTGTTGAGCACCACGGTGTGCCCCAAGTGAATATCAGGGGCCGTGGGGTCCAGACCCAACTTGATGCGAAGAGGCTTGCCTGTTTGTTCGTGTCGAACCAATTTCTTGACCCACGCGTCTTGAGGCAGCAATTCATCACAGCCTTTGAGGGTGACCTCCAAGGCGTGCTGAACGGCCTCACTGGTCTCTTGGGGTGGTGTTGACAAAGAGGTCTGCTGGGTCATGTTTTACTCAATTGCATGCAAGATCTTTGCGTCATTGGCCTCATTGACACAGACCAAAGACCCAAAAATGTTATTTAAAAGCGTCAATAAGCAGCTCGAAGCCCTTGAATTGACTCATCTTTTAGGGCGTAATTCCTTGGTCCCAGAGGGCCCAAAAAAGGGTATACTGACCCTTCCGCGTCTAAAAAAGTCGGCAGAAATGGGTTTGGCACACGTCCTAGCGCATTTTAGCCTTTGAAGAGCAGCAAAGCTTGTGAGACACTCGCTAGTTGACGCCTGATCAACACTTTTTATTCGCCCAAATTCCGATTTATTTGCATTTGGTGGTCTGTGTTTAGTTTTTTGAAATTGATTCAAGCTTTGGCGGCTGAGCTCTTCTTTGCCTTGTACGCAATGGCTTGGAATGTGCGCGCCCACCATGGCGTTCGCGCCAAATGGGCGGGTTTCGCATCCTTGGCTTTGTCACTGGGGGTCTGCGGCGCCTCCTTTGCGCTCGTGAGCTTGGGGCCAGACGCCTCCCTCATGACCCCCAAAACACTGAGTGTGGAGCTCCCTTTGAATCCACTCTTGGAGCCCGCTCAATTGGGCTCCAAGCTTCAATTGCCCGTGTCTGAGGCCAACACCAACGCCAGCACCGCTGCAAGCCCTGGCAACTCAGACCCCATCAGCTCTCACCTCGACCCCTTGGGTTCGAACTTGGGTACCTCATCCCCCAGCAATGCACTCACTAGCCTACCCGAGGTGCAATTGAATCCCTTGGAGTTGAACTCAGGCTTCAACCTCTTTAAAAGCGACTGGTCACGCGCCAGCGACAACGCCAATGCCTTGCTGGCTCGCTTGGAAGTGCTCGATTCAGAGGCCACACGCTTTTTAACCACCAACCCCCTGGCAAGACAAAACCTGTTGGGACGCGACGCCAGGCTGGTGAGCGTGAACACCAACGAGCGCCACCAATTGAACCAACTCACAGCCAAATGGGTGGGCACCAACAAGGACCATTTTGAGCGATTGGTCATCTCCCGCAACGCCCTCGGATTCAACGCTCACTTGCAATCAGAGGCCTTGAGCACCAGCACCCAAGTTGCGGGTGCAACGATCCAAACTAGCCTTTTCCAAGCCACCGATCAAGCCAAAATTCCAGATGCCATCGCCAACCAATTGGTCGATATCTTCTCTGGTGACATCGACTTTCACCGGGCCCTCAAAAAGGGGGACCACTTCAGTGTGGTCTTTGAGACCTTCTTGGCCGATGGTGAGGTGATCAAAACGGGCCGCATCTTGAGCGCTGAATTCACGAACCGCGGTCACACTTACCAAGCGGTGTGGTTCCCCTCTCAAAAGTCGCCCAAAGGGGGTGACTACTATGCAATGGATGGCAAGAATTTGCGCCGCACCTATTTGGCGGCCCCCTTGCAGTTCTCCCGCATCAGCAGTGGCTTTACCATGAGACTGCACCCCATACTTCAAACGTGGAAAGCCCACCTGGGCATTGACTATGCAGCTGCCATTGGCACACCCGTTAAGACGGTTGGAGACGGCATCGTTGAATTCGCTGGCGTCCAAAACGGCTACGGCAATGTCATCATGGTTCAACACCCCCAAGGCCCTTTGACCGTTTATGCTCACCTATCCAGCATCAAAGTACACAAAGGCCAATCGGTCTCTCAAGGTGACACCATTGGCGCAGTGGGCCAAACGGGTTGGGCCACCGGACCTCATTTGCACTTTGAGTTCAGGCTCAACGGACAGCACCAAGACCCCTTGATGCTGGCCAAACAAATCGATGCAACTCCCGTCGCTCAAGAGTCGAGACCCCAATTCAATCGCGTGGCCTACAACGCGCAAGCAGCCTTGGCCAAAGCCCAAACACTCGATACCATCGACATCGACTAAGGCAGTCCATGACAGAGGGCCACGCACCCACAAAACCCTCGATTTTTGTGGGCCTGATGTCAGGCACCTCTTTGGACGGGGTAGATGCGGTCTTGATCGATTTTAAAGACCCAAGCCACCCTCAGGTCCTGGGGCATCGATTCCAAGCCTTCCCTTCCGAGTTCAAACTCGAACTCTTGGCCCTCAATCTCGAGGGTCCACAGGAATTGCACCGCTCCCACTTGGCCGCCAACCGGGTCGCTGAACTCTATGCCGAGTGCACTTTGGCGCTTTTACAAAGCACGCAGCACGCCCTAGAACACATTCGCGCTTTGGGCGCACATGGACAAACGGTGCGACATCAACCTGGTCTGCACGACACGTGGGGTTACACCACCCAACTCCTCAATGCACCCCTCTTGGCTGAGCTCACCCACATTGACGTGGTGAGCGACTTCAGAACACGAGATGTGGCAAGCGGCGGGCAAGGTGCTCCCCTCGTTCCCGCCTTTCACCAAGCCATCTTCAGTAGCCCCCATCACGACGTGGCGGTCTTTAACTTGGGTGGCATGAGCAACCTCAGTTGGCTACCCGCACCCCCTCACTTTGAGGACTTGAATGGGTTTGATTGTGGACCCGGCAATGTGCTCTTGGACTTGTGGTGCAAACGACACTTGGGGTTGGATTTTGATCGCAATGGAGACTGGAGCCGCGAAGGTCATGTGAACACCGAACTCTTGTCATTTTTACTGGATGAACCCTTTTTTAGACAGACCCCACCCAAAAGCACGGGTCGAGACCTCTTTCACGCCGATTGGTTAGATGGACATTTAAAGCGTTTCCAGGCTCATAAAAACGCGTCCTTAGTCGCTTCGGATGTACAAGCCACCTTGTGTGCATTGACGGCTGAGGCCTGTTTGCAAAGCCTAGAGATGGTGTCACCGGACCCAGCCACATCGATGCAAGGCCTGGGACGTGTAGTGCTTTGTGGAGGTGGGGCACTCAATTTGGCCTTGGTCGCTGAGTTTGAGAGCCGAATGCGTCAAAAATGGCCCCTAGAAGACATTGAGCTTTTGGTGTCAACTCACTTGGGGTGGCCCGTTGACCAAATTGAAGCCAGTGCATTTGCTTGGCTTGCCAAGCAGCACATCGAACGTGGCTTTGGAAACGTACCCAATGTCACGGGCGCCAAAGGCCCTCGGGTGCTGGGTTCACACACACCCGCTTAAAGGGACCCCAAGAGGTCCCGCTTGATTCAATTTAAACGGAGAAAGATGAACCGCAACCGCAAGTGGTTGTGGCATTTGGGTTTTTGATCACAAATTGTGAACCTTGGAGGTCCTCTTTGTAATCAATCTCTGCGCCCAACAAATACTGGTAGCTCATGGCGTCGATCAACAAAGACACGCCGTTTTTACTCATCGTGGTGTCGTCTTCGTTGGTCACTTCATCAAAGGTGAACCCGTACTGAAAACCAGAGCATCCACCGCCTTGCACAAACACTCGAAGTTTGAGCTCAGGATTGCCTTCTTCGGCAATCAAATCGGCCACTTTTGCAGCGGCACTGTCGGTGAAAATAATGGGCTCAGGCATCTGCGTTTCCGCTTCATGTGCAACAGCGCTCATGGCAATCTCCAAAATGTTTTATACAAATGCCCAAGCCACTTGAGTGGCTGTGAGCCCCGAGGGCTTGCTCAATCCTTGGTGCTTTGCAATACACGCAAGAGCCAAGAAGGGCACAATACCTCAGTAATCAACTCAGATATTAACAAAATACCTTCAACATCACCACCAATGTGGTTATCAGGAAGGCTTCAAACAACAAAAAACCCAAAGGAGCAAACGCCACTTTGGGTTCTGAGTGCAGCAGAAGTGGTTTTGAAGGGACAAAAAGCGAGATAAGAACACCCCCTGCCCCACAAAATCCAACAACCAATCAACGCTTGCTGAATTGCTTTCTGCGACGAGCACCGTGCAAGCCAACCTTTTTACGCTCAACTTCGCGGGCATCGCGGGTGACGTAACCGGCTTGTGAGAGCACTGGCTTTAAGTTCGCATCGTAGTCGATCAATGCACGTGTGATGCCGTGACGCACCGCACCGGCTTGACCTGACTCACCACCACCGTGCAAATTGACTTGAATGTCAAAGTGCTCAGCAAATTGAGTCAATACCAATGGTTGCTTGGCGATCATGATGGACGTTTGGCGTCCAAAATAGTCAGCAATGTCTTTTCCATTGATGGTGATTTTTCCAGAGCCCTTTTTCAAGAAAACTCTAGCAACACTGGACTTTCTGCGTCCTGTGCCATTGTTCCATTCTCCGATCATGTCTGGCTCCTTAGAAGGTTAGCGGCTTGGGTTGTTGAGCACTGTGGGGATGCTCAGCGCCCCCATAGACCTTGAGTTTTTTGATCATGGCGTAGCCCAAAGGACCTTTGGGGAGCATGCCTTTGACCGCTTTCTCAAGCGCGCGACCAGGGTGCTTGGCTTGCATGTCACGGAAATTGGTTCCGTAAATGCCGCCAGGGAAACCAGAATGGCGATAGTAAATTTTGTCGAGGGCTTTGTTGCCTGTGACACGCAGTTTAGCTGCGTTGATGACGACGATGAAGTCGCCCGTGTCGACGTGAGGCGTGTAAATGGCCTTGTGTTTGCCGCGTAAACGGAGTGCAGCTTCGCTGGCAACACGTCCGAGCACCATATCGGTGGCGTCAATCACAAACCACTCATGCACGACCTCAGCGGGTTTTGCGCTGAAAGTTGTTGTCATGGATTTATCCTAAAGGAAAGGTTTGTTGGGTCCTTTTCCACGGTCGGTGTTCTTCTAGCGAGAACCTCTTAGGTGGGGAGATGAATCTAAGCCGCGGGACCACATTTTCGCTGCGAAGCCCTCCATTTTAGCCCATTTAAGGCGCTTTGCCTAGACTCGGACTGCGCGTGTTGCAATGAAGCTGAAGCGATAGACCCCAAACCCTGTCTTTAAAACCCCAAAAATGAAACATAAACGGTTAACATGCATGCCATGTTTAGTTATCGCCACGCCTTTCACGCCGGCAACCATGCCGACGTGCTCAAACACAGTGTTTTGATCGCTGTGACCCAGTACATGACCGAAAAGCCCGTGGCTTTGAACGTCATCGACACCCACGCTGGAGCAGGACTCTACCGCTTGGACAGCGAGCACGCCTTGCTCAGTGGCGAGATCAAGGAGGGGTTTCAGTTGCTCCAACAAGCAGCCAAAACCCATGCCCCCCCGCCCATGGTTGCTCAATATTTGGAGATGGTGGCGCAGTTCAATCCAGCCAAATCAGCCGCCATCTACCCCGGATCCCCCTTCATCGTGCAACGCATGCTTGGGGACCGCGACAAATTGAAACTCTTTGAGTTACATCCAACCGATGCCAGGCTCTTGGAGGGCCATGTGAGACAACTCGAAGCAGGTCGACAAGTGGCAGTCCTGCGAGAGGATGGGTTTGAGAGTTTAAAGAAACTCCTGCCCCCTCCCAGCAAGCGCGCTTTGGTGTTGATGGACCCAAGCTATGAGATCAAAACCGATTACGCCAAGGTGAGCGCCTGCATTCAAGATGCTTTGCGTCGCTTTGCAACAGGAACCTACATGGTTTGGTACCCCTTGATCGCAAGGGCAGAGGCGCACGACTTACCTAAACGCCTCAAAACCCTGGCCAACCAGGCCCGCCGGCCGTGGCTTCACGTCTCACTCACCACCAAATCGGCCAAATTCACGCCCTTGCCCCAACAACTCTTGGATGGCGCGCGCCAAGAGCGGCCTGGACTGCCGGGTAGCGGTGTTTTCTTGATCAACCCGCCCTACACCCTCAAAGCTTTGCTCGAGGAGTCAATGCCCTATCTCAAAGAACACCTGGGCCAAGATGGTCATGCCCAGTTCCACATCGAGCACGGCGGCGCTTAAGCCAACCAACCCAGTCGCGAGCAAATCTCCAAAATGGGCTCGCTTTGGTTCAAGCTGTAAAAGTGCAGCCCCTCAACGCCTGCGCAGTGAAGTTGATCGCACAAATCACTCACCACATCCAAACCAAAGGCTTTGATGGACGCCTGGTCATCTCCAAACTCTTGCAATCTCAAGCGGATCCAACGCGGTACCTCGGCTCCGCACATGTCAGAAAAACGCAACAATTGTGAGGAGCTCGTGATGGGCATGATGCCCGCCACCACAGGCACATCTACACCCAAGCGATGAACGTCATCAACAAAACGGAAATAAGCATCGCTGTTGTAGAAATACTGCGTGATCGCTGAGTTCGCCCCCGCTTTGACCTTGTCTACAAAGGCACGCAAATCGGCTTGTGCACTTTTGGCTTGGGGGTGAATCTCCGGATAGGCAGCCACCTCAATGTGAAAGGCCGAGCCAAACTGCTCGCGTGCAAAGGCCACCAAATCTCTTGCATATTGAAACTCACCGCTCGAGCCAAACCCGCTGGGCAAATCGCCCCTCAAGGCAACCAAGCGCTTGACCCCCATTTGCTGCATTTGTGTCAATTGCGACATGAGCGTGTCTCGACTGGCCCCCACACAAGACAAATGAGCTGCGGGTGTTTGGCCCTCACTCAGAATGGCTTGCACGGTGCTGAGCGTTCCAGCCTGTGTGGATCCCCCCGCACCATAAGTGACGGAACAAAATTCAGGCCTCAAAGCATAGAGTTTGGAACGCGTGACGGTCAATTTCTCGACCCCCACGGGCGTTTTGGGTGGAAAAAACTCCACGCTCAAAGCGGGTTTATTGGAATGACGTGTTGTTGGCATGACTGCGGGCCTCCTGCCCTACTTCATGAACCAGATCACAAGAGGCTTGCGGGCTCATGCTTTTCGCATCAATGTTTTGAGGCCAACAAAAAGCCCAAGCGCTTTTTGAACAAACGCTTGGAGCCCCTTTGTCGACTCAGAACTCAATCAATAACGGTATGTGTCTGGCTTGTAGGGGCCGTTGGCATCCACGCCAATGTAGGCCGCTTGCTCAGGGGTGAGTTCGGTTAGCATCGCGCCCACTTTCTTCAAGTGCAAGCGAGCCACTTTCTCATCGAGGTGCTTGGGCAACACATAAACCTGACCGACTTCGTAGCGCTCAGGGTGCTTGAAGAGTTCGATTTGGGCAATCGTTTGATTGGCAAATGAGGAGCTCATCACAAAACTTGGGTGACCTGTTGCACAACCCAAATTCACCAAACGACCTTTGGCGAGCATGATGATTTTGCGTCCGCTGGGCAACACAATGTGATCGACTTGAGGCTTGATTTCTTCCCAAGTGTATTTCTCCATCGATGCAATATCGATCTCATTGTCAAAGTGACCAATGTTGCAAACAATCGCTTGGTCTTTCATGTTGAGCATGTGCTCGTGTGTGATCACGTGCTTGTTTCCAGTGGCGGTCACAAAGATATCTGCCTTGTCTTGGGCGTAATCCATGGTGACCACTTTGTAGCCCTCCATGGCCGCTTGGAGAGCATTGATGGGATCAATCTCAGTCACCCACACTTGTGCACTCAAAGCTCTCAAGGCTTGTGCACTGCCTTTGCCCACATCGCCATAACCCGCGACAACGGCCACTTTGCCTGCGATCATCACGTCGGTTGCGCGCTTGATGCCGTCCACCAAAGACTCGCGGCAGCCGTACAAATTGTCAAACTTGCTCTTGGTCACAGAGTCGTTCACATTGATCGCTCTAAAGAGGAGGCTGCCCTTGGCAGACATTTCCTTCAAGCGATGAACACCCGTGGTGGTCTCCTCTGTCACACCAATGATGTGCTTGGCTTTTCTGCTGTACCAAGTTGGATCCTTGTCCAACTTGGCCTTGATTGCCGCATACAAACAAGTCTCCTCTTCGCTGGTCGGATGATCAAGCAGTGAGCGGTCCTCTTGGGCCTTTTGACCCAAGTGCATGAGGAGTGTGGCATCTCCTCCATCGTCCAAAATCATGTTGGGACCTTCGTCTGCAGTGTTGGCCGCACCGAACTCAAAAATCTCGTGTGTGTACTCCCAGTACTCGGTCAAGTTCTCGCCCTTTTTGGCAAAAACAGGCGTACCCACCGCAGCAATGGCAGCAGCTGCATGGTCTTGGGTTGAGTAAATGTTGCAAGACGCCCAACGCACTTGGGCGCCCAATGCTTGCAAGGTCTCAATCAACACGGCCGTTTGAATCGTCATGTGCAATGAGCCAGTGATGCGTGCACCCTTCAAAGGCTGGGCTTTGCTGAATTCTTCGCGAATGGACATGAGGCCGGGCATTTCGGTCTCGGCAATTTTGATTTCCTTGCGACCCCACTCGGCCAGGGACAAATCGGCCACAACATAGTCAGTGGCATGCAAGGGTTTATTCACAGCGTTCATTGATCATCACTCCAAAGCGGTTAAAGATAAACCACTGCCCAAAAAAGAAGTCTCGCCCAACGAAAAAACGTTTGGCTGACTCGTGTGCGGGGGGGGGAATGTAGATCTCTTGCTCGTTTGACCTGAACCGGACAAACGCTCAAAGAAGGTGCGCCCTCACCTCACACTGACACAGTGGGTGAGCGCCGTTGCTTGCATGATTCACCGAGCCTCACCACACGGGCATTGAAGGCGTGAGAGTCACATCGCTTGGGACTGACTGTGCCTAATGGCCCCGGGGTTGCATCGCTCCTCGGTTGCCTTGTATTTTAACCCATCACCACCCAAGACCACAATGACCCTTTGAGAGCCACACCCACTCTTTGGGTGAAGCCCCCCGCCCTTGGGAGAGGCCTTCGCCCCAAAAAATGAGGCCCTGCGCGTTAAAATACCCATTTGGTCTAACACCCCCCTCTTTGTCTTGGAGCACGCAGAACCATTTGCGCCAAGCCCATCTTTTTTCAATTACCTGAGTACCCAGCACCATGTCAGTGGAGGCCATTCGCCAAGAAGTCAAGCGACGCAGAACTTTCGCCATCATCTCTCACCCCGATGCCGGTAAAACCACGCTCACCGAAAAACTATTGTTGTTCTCGGGTGCCATTCAAATCGCTGGCTCCGTCAAAGCCCGAAAAGCCTCCCGCCATGCAACGAGTGACTGGATGGAAATTGAAAAGCAGCGTGGCATCTCGGTTGCATCCTCTGTCATGCAGATGCTCTACCGCGAGCACGTGATCAATTTGCTCGACACCCCCGGACACAAAGATTTCTCTGAGGACACCTACCGAGTCCTCACCGCCGTTGACTCGGCCCTCATGGTGATCGATGCCGCCAACGGTGTTGAAGCACAAACCAGGCGGTTGATTGAGGTTTGCCGCCAAAGAGACACACCCATCATCACATTCGTCAACAAAATGGATCGCGAGGTGCGAGACCCCTTGGACATCTTGGACGAAGTCGAGAGAGAACTGGGCATGCCCTGCGTGCCCATGACGTGGCCCGTTGGACAAGGCAAGAGCTTTGGCGGCATCATTGACCTCAAAGCCCAAAGCATGAAGGTCTTTGAGTCTGGATCTGAGAGACGGCCTGAGGATTTTGAGACCCTGCCGCTGAGCGATTTAGAGGCCTTGCAAAAGCGCTTTGGCTCAGAATTCACCAACGCGATGGAAAGCATGGAGCTTGCCACCGGAGCCTCCCCCGCCTTTGACCGAGAAGCCTTTTTGAGTGGCAAACAGACCCCCGTTTTTTTTGGCTCGGGCGTGAACAATTTCGGTGTCATGGAGGTGCTGGACGCCTTGATTGATTTGGCCCCCTCACCCCAACCCCGCATCAGCACTTTGAGCGTGAACCACAGTGTGAAGACCCAAGAGATCGCGCCCGATGACGCGCACTTTGCAGGCGTGGTCTTCAAAGTTCAAGCCAACATGGACCCCTCCCACCGCGACCGCATCGCATTCGTGCGCGTTGCCTCTGGCCAATACACACCAGGCATGAAGCTCAGGGTTCAACGCACAGCCAAAGAATTGCGCCCCACTTCGGTCGTGACCTTTTTAAGCCAGCGAAGAGAGGCCGTGGAAGAGGCCTTTGCTGGTGACATCATTGGCTTTACCACCCACGGCGGCGTTCAACTCGGAGACACCATCACCGATGGAGTGCCTTTGCAATTCACGGGACTGCCCTTCTTTGCCCCCGAATTGTTCATGACCGTGGTGCTCAAAAATCCACTGCGCACCAAACAACTCCAAACAGGACTTGCGCAGTTGGGCGAGGAAGGGGCCATCCAAGTCTTCAAACCCGATGCAGGTGGGCTGATGCTTTTGGGTGCCGTGGGGCAATTGCAATTTGAAGTTGTACAGCACCGACTCAAAGCAGAATACGACTGCGATGTGAGACTTGAATCTTGTCCCTACACGGGCGCGAGGTGGATCAGCGCCGACAGCGACGCCGAGCTCAAAGCCTTCACCCACGCCTACGCCTCACGCATGGCAACAGACGCTGCCAATGCACTCGCCTACCTTTGCACCTCACCCTACGATGTTCGCTTGGCCCAGGAGCGTTTCCCAAAGATTCACTTCCACCCCTTGCGCGAACACGCTGGTCTTGCGCTCCAAAACAACTGAACACGCCATCGACAAGGGGGACACCACCCAAGACGGACCCCACACAGTCACTGTGGGTGCTAAAAAAGCGGGGCTCGCCACTGAGCACATGAACACAAGTAAGCCCAATCAAGGCTCAATGATGTTCAACGTGACTCAACGTGACTCAACGTGACTCAATGTGGCTCACGCTCCAGCACGGACTTTAAAGCTTGACCCGTCTGGCTCAATCGCGTGGCAACCAGTCGCTCTGGCGTGCATGCCCCAACGATTTGTCCGCCACCACTTCCCCCTTTGGGCCCCAAATCGATGATCCAATCGGCCTCAGCTATCACGTCCAAGTCGTGCTCAATCACCACCACCGAATGGCCTGCATCAACCAAGCGGTGCAGCACCCGAATGAGCAAATCCACATCGGCCATGTGAAGCCCGACAGTGGGTTCATCCAAAACATAAAGCGTGTGGGGAACCTTGTAGCCCCTCTTACCCACATCGTCTCGGACCTTGGACAACTCACTCACCAACTTGATGCGCTGCGCCTCGCCCCCACTGAGCGTGGGAGAGGGTTGACCAAGCGTCAAGTAACCCAAACCCACGTCCTTCAATAAACTCAAGGGATGTGCAATGCTGGGCATGCTGGCAAAGAACTCAACCGCCTCATCGACCTCCATTTGGAGCACATCACCAATGCTCTTGCCCCGCCAAGTCACGCTCAAGGTTTCGCTGTTAAAGCGCGCACCTTTGCAACTCTCACACAGCACTTTCACATCGGGCAAGAAACTCATCTCAATGGTTCTCATGCCTTGGCCCTCGCACATCGCACAGCGACCCTCACCCGTGTTAAAGCTAAAGCGCGCCGGCCCATAGCCTCGGGCTTTGGCTTGCAAAGTTTCTGCAAACAACTTCCTCACCGTGTCCCAAAACCCAATGTAGGTGGCAGGACAACTGCGAGGCGTCTTGCCAATGGGCGTTTGGTCAACCTCCAAAACACGGTCAATTTGCTCAAAACCTTCAATGCTCTCACAACCCGACCATTTGGGCACCACCGATCTCTTGCCCACCACTTCACTTAAATTTTGAAGCATCACATCTCGGGCCAATGTTGATTTGCCCGAACCTGAGACCCCAGTGATGGCGACCAAGCGCTTCAAGGGCACTTGAACACTCACATTTTGCAAGTTGTGCAAGTTCGCGCCGTGGATGGTGAGAGAGGCAAGCTCGGCACTCACGGGTGTGATCTCCTTGCTTGCACGCTCCTGCGCCACCACTCGCCTCAATTGAAGAGGGTGGTGCATGGCGTGCTTCAAGTACTTACCAGTCACCGATGTGTCTGATCGCATCAAATCTGACATGCCCCCCTGAGCCACCAAATTCCCACCCCTCTTGCCGGCACTCGGTCCGATGTCAATCAAATGATCGGCCGCCCGCATGGTCTCCTCATCGTGCTCAACCACCACCAAGGTGTTGCCTTGTGCGCACAAACGGCGCAAAGACTCGATGAGCATTTTGTTGTCCACCGCATGCAGTCCAATGGTGGGCTCATCCAAGACGTAACAAACACCTTGCAAGCTGCTGCCCAACTGAGCTGCCAAGCGAATGCGTTGTGCCTCACCTCCAGAGAGCGTGGGCGCGCCCCGCTCCAAAGTCAAGTACCCCAAACCCACTTGCTCCAAGAAATCCAAACGCGCCAAGATCTCAGCCATCAAGTCACGTCCGATTTGACTCTCGCGATCGCTCAATTTCAAGCCCTGTGCCCAAGCCTTGACTTCACCCACACTCATTTGAGCAATGTGGGTAATGGATGTGTCTTTGAACTTCACCGCTCTTGCCGTTGGATTCAAACGAGTGCCCAAACAATCGGGACAAACCTGCTCGCCCACCTCATCCAAGTCAGGCTCCGCAAAGGTTTGCTCTCGCCCCTTTTGGGAGGGGTCTGCCAGTGTGTCATCCATGGCTTTTCTTTGGCTCGCATCGAGCTTGATGCCAGTACCCACACAGGAGGGACACCACCCGTGCTTGGAGTTGTAGGAAAACAGCCTGGGATCGAGCTCGCTGTAGGATGTGGAGCAAACTGGGCACGCCCGCTTGGTGGAGAACACTTCCACACTGGCCAATGATGCGGTACTTTGCCCTTGGACAAACAAGTCCTTCAATCCATCCAAGTTCGAGAGCACTTGCACCACGCCCTTGCCCAACTCCAGCGCTCGCTCTAAGCCCTCTCTTAGCAAGGCCTCGTTGTTGGCTGCGACCACCAAACTCAAAACCGGCAATTCAATTGAGTGCTCCTTGAAGCGATCAATTCGGGGGAAACCACGGGTGGGCAAGAACTCCCCATCCACTCTTAAATGTGTGTATCCCTTTTGTCGAGCCCAGTCGGCCAAATCGGTGTACAAGCCCTTTCGGTTGCTCACCAAAGGACTCAAGAGTCCGACCATCTGACCTTTGTAGCGCTTCATGATCAAAGCCAAAATGCTTTGTGCGCTTTGCGCTTGCACGGGCGTGTTGTCGTTCACACAATGCTGCAACCCCAACTTCACATACAGCAATCGCAAGAAGTGCCACACCTCGGTGGTCGTGCCCACCGTGGACTTTCTCCCCCCCCGTGAGAGCCTTTGCTCAATGGCAACGGTTGGCGGAATGCCATACACAGCATCGACTTCGGGTCGACCCGCTGGCTGCACGATGCTTCTGGCGTATGCGTTCAAGCTCTCCAAATACCTGCGTTGCCCTTCGTTGAACAAAATGTCAAACGCCAATGTGGACTTACCCGAACCCGACACGCCCGTCACCACGTTGAATTGCCCACGAGGAATGTTCACATGGATGCTCTTCAAATTGTGCTCTCTGGCGTTCACAATTTGAATGTGCCCAGCGTCCTTTGAACTTGCTGGCTTTTTCTTAGATACCGCCTTCAAAGGAGAGGGGGTCTTCACGCCATGCGACACGCCAACCGCGCCCAAGCCTCCGAGCAACTCGTCGTAATGCCGCAAGGCCTCGGCCGTGTGCGTTTGGGCATGCAACTTGATGTGCTCTGGAGACCCTTGGGCCACCACCTCACCTCCTGCCTCACCCGCATCGGGGCCCAAGTCAATGACCCAGTCAGACGCACGAATCACATCCAAATTGTGCTCGATCACCACCAAAGAGTGACCGGCCTCGAGCAGTTTTCTGAGCGCACGCATGAGTTTGGCAATGTCATCAAAATGCAAACCCGTGGTGGGCTCATCAAATAAGAAAAGCGTTCCTTTTTTGGCCAAAGACTGTTTCATTTGTTGTCTTTGCTTGGCCGCTTCCGCCAAGAATCCAGCCAACTTCAAACGCTGTGCCTCGCCCCCGCTAAGTGTTGGCACAGGTTGTCCCAGCCTCACGTACTCAAGCCCCACATCCACAATGGGCTGCAACGCTCGAATGACTTGAGCGTCCGATTTAAAGAGGTCAACGGCTTCGCTCACGGTCAAATTGAGAACTTGAGAGACGGACAAAAAGACGCTCTCACCCGAAGGCGTGCGTCTTTCAATTTTGACCTCCAAAATCTCTGGGCGATAGCGCTCTCCGTTGCACTCCTGGCACCTCAGGTACACATCACTCAAGAACTGCATCTCGATGTGTTCAAAGCCCGAACCCGTGCAACTCGGACAACGCCCGTCTCCATGGTTGAAACTGAATTTGGCAGAGGTGTAGGCGCGCTGCCGAGCCAATGGGGTATCGGCAAACAATTCCCGGATGGGCTCCCAAGCACCCACATAACTCACCGGATTGGAGCGCGCTGTTTTGCCAATGGGTGACTGGTCTACAAAGACCACATCGCTCAAGTGATCTACCCCCAAGAGCCTGTCATGCGCACCCGGCGCATCGGTGGACTTGCCGAAACTTCTCAAAAGCGCTGGTGCCAAGATGTCTTGAACCAAGGTGGACTTGCCTGAGCCAGAAACGCCGGTGATGCACACCAATCGCTGCAGTGGAAACTCAATGTTGAGGTTCTTTAAATTGTGCTCACGAGCCCCCTCCAAAATCAACCTGGGCGTCGAATCGCTCACCAACCTCTTGAGCCCCATCCCCACTTGTTTTCTGGCACCCAGGTAGGCACCCGTCAAGGTGTCTGCGCCCTTCAAGTCAGCCATCACACCGTCAAAGACGATGTCGCCCCCGCGCTCACCCGGGCCGGGCCCCATGTCAATGATGCGGTCCGCTGCAAACATCACAGCCGGATCGTGCTCAACCACCACCAACGTGTTGCCCGCATCCCTCAGTCTCAACATCGCCTCATTGATGCGCCCCATGTCTTTGGGGTGCAAGCCAATGCTGGGCTCATCGAGCACAAACAAGGTGTTGACCAAGGAGGTCCCCAGGGCCGTTGTCAAATTGATGCGCTGAACCTCCCCACCGCTCAAGGTCCTGCTTTGGCGATCCAAACTCAAATAACCCAAGCCCACATCCACCAAATACTTCAAGCGAGTGCCAATTTCCTCCATGAGCAAACCCAAGGCTTGGTCTTGTGCGCTTTGCTCAGATCGCTTTTGTTTGAGAGAACTGACCCCCAAGCGATCAAAAAATACCTTCAATCGATCGATCGACAAGCCCATCAAATCATGCAAGCAAAGTCCTGGCAAAGCGTTCAAATCCTCTTGCGACCACGACACCCCCACAGGCATGAAGCGAGGCTTGCCGCTCAACGCCTCCTCGGCGGCCTCTCTTGAGCCTACACGCCAAAGCAAACTCTCGGTCTTCAAGCGTGAGCCTGCGCAGGTCTCACACAAGGTGTAGCTTCTGTACTTGGAGAGCATCACACGAATGTGCATCTTGTAGGACTTGGTCTCCAAGTATTCAAAAAAGCGCTTGACGCCATACCATTGCTTATTCCATTTGCCACTCCACTCAGGAGAGCCTTGGATCACCCACTGCTTGTGCGCCTGACTCAACTGCGCCCATGGTGTGTCGCGGGGAATGCCCGCTGTTTCCGCATGTCGCATCAAATCATCTTGTGAATCTTTCCAAGCAGGGGTTTGAATGGGTTTGATGGCACCTTGCCTAAGGGTCAGTTTCTCGTTGGGAATCACCAAGCCATAGTCCACACCAATCACTCGGCCAAACCCGCGGCACTTCTCACACGCGCCCAATGCAGAGTTAAAAGAAAAGAGAGAGGGCGTTGGCTCCAAATAGGTCATGTCGCTTTGTGGGCAATGCAAGCCTGTTGAAAATCGCCACAACTCCTCCTCCGAACCACTCGCGACGCTTGCCGATCTCTTTGAGGGATCGCCCTCTTGGGATGTATCTTGATCGGGCAACACATACACGTTCATTCGGCCCTGCCCGCGCTTGATCGCAGTCTCAATGGCCTCCATGACGCGGGAGACGTCTACAGACCCCAGGCGAAAGCGATCGGCTACCACATCGATCACCAAACTCTTGCCCGACATGGTGGAGAGCTCTCTTTTGGCCTGAACCTTGGTAAATCCAGACACACTCAACCACTGCTCAATCTCAGCGTCTGTGATCTCAGAGGGCAACTCAACCGGAAAAGTCAGCACCAAACGCGGATCTTTTTTTCCAACACGTGCCACCAAGGTGTCGTAGAGCGTTTGCGCGTTGTCGTGGCTCACACTCAGGGCGGTCTTGGCATCAAAGAGTTGTCCCAATCGGGCAAAAAGCAACTTCAAGTGATCGTTGAGCTCAGTCATGGTGCCTACAGTCGAGCGCGAACTGCGAACCGGATTGGTTTGGTCAATGGCAATCGCTGCGGGCACGCCGTCTACACGATCAACCTGAGGGCGGTCCATGCGGTCCAAAAACTGCCGGGCATAGGCGCTGAAGGTCTCCACATAGCGCCGCTGCCCCTCAGCGTAGAGCGTGTCAAACACCAAGCTGGATTTGCCCGAGCCACTGGGCCCTGTGACAACCGTGAGCTCACCGGTTTCAATGTCTAAATCGAGATTTTTGAGATTGTGCTGTCTGGCACCGCGAATTTGAATTTGCCCTTGGGTCATGTCGACTCACACTCATGTTTTAGATCAGAAGTCGTCCATTCTAGGATCGCTCTGCCATAAACGGCGCGAGTCCAATCAAATAACCATCAAGCGCCAAGCCATCCGACTCAAATCCAACGAAAAACCCCTCAAAACCACAGGCTTTGAGGGGTTTCACACGGCCTTCACCAGCTTTGCTTAAAGGCCCCCGAGCTTTGGGATGCCTTCACTGCAAAACATCCAGTTCAGTCGTTGACGTAGATGTCCACGTCTTTGGTCTCTTTCACAAAGATCATGCCGATCACAAACGTGACTGCTGCAATCACCACGGGATACCAAAGGCCGCTGTACATGTCTCCGGTCTGAGCCACGATCGCAAAGGCTGTGGTGGGCAAAAGACCACCGAACCAACCGTTACCAATGTGATAGGGCAAAGACATCGATGTATAACGAATGCGCGTTGGAAAGAGCTCGACCAACATCGCTGCAATGGGGCCATACACCATGGTCACCAAAATCACCAAGTAAGTGAGGATGATGGTCATGGTGACTTTGTCCATCTTGGCAGGATCTGCTTTGGTGGGGTAGCCCTCAGATTTCAAGGCTTCGCCCACAGCCTTTTTGAACTCGGCGATCTTTTTGACACTCTCTTCATCAAATTTTTGGTCCACAACGTTGGCGCTGGGCGCTTCGATCTCGATCGTGCCCACGCTCACCTTGCTGGGCGTGCCTGCAGGCGCACTCACGTTGGAGTAGCTCACTGAGCTCTGAGCCAAGTAACGCTTGGCAATGTCGCAAGAGCTCTTGAAATCAATCTCACGCGCAATGGGGCTGCCCTGGAAGGAACACTCCGCATCGTTGTGGGTGACCACCACTTTTGCATTCGCTTGCGCTTGCGCCAAGTCTGGATTGGAGGCCTTGGTGAGGGCTTCAAAAACAGGGAAGTAGGTCAAAACGGCCAGCAAGAGGCCCAACATGATGATGGGTTTTCTGCCAATTTTGTCGGACAGCTTGCCAAAGATCACAAAGAACGGTGTGCCAATCAGCAAGGACAAGGCAATCAACAAGTTGGCCGTGGTGGCGTCCACCTTGAGCGCTTGCGTCAAGAAAAAGAGTGCGTAGAACTGTCCCGAATACCAAACCACCGCTTGGCCTGCTGTCAAACCAAACAAGGCCAACAGCACAATCTTCAAATTGCCCCATTGTCCAAAGGCTTCAGACAAAGGCGCCTTGGAGGTCGTGCCCTCGGCTTTCATGCGCTGAAAGGCAGGAGACTCGTTCATGGACAAGCGGATGTAGACCGACACGGCCAAAAGGGCAATGGAGACGATGAATGGAATTCTCCAACCCCACGCGTTGAACTCAGGCTCGCTCAGCAAGGTGCGGGTTCCCAAAATCACCAACAAAGACAAAAACAAACCCAACGTGGCCGTTGTTTGAATCCATGAGGTAAAGGAGCCACGGTGCCCATGTGGAGAGTGCTCGGCCACATAGGTCGCTGCACCGCCGTACTCACCCCCCAAGGCCAAACCTTGCAGCATGCGAAGGGCAATCAAAATGACGGGAGCCGCCACGCCAATGCTGGCGTAGCTGGGCAATATACCCACCACAAACGTGGAGGAGCCCATGATCAAAATGGTCACCAAGAACGTGTACTTGCGACCAATCATGTCACCCAAGCGGCCAAAGACCAGGGCGCCAAAGGGACGAACCAAAAAGCCAGCGGCAAAAGCCAGCAAGGCAAAAATGAACGCGGCCGAAGGGTCCAGTCCGCTGAAAAACTGCTTGGCAATGATGGCCGCCAATGAGCCATACAAATAAAAGTCGTACCACTCAAAGACCGTGCCCAGTGAGGAGGCGAAGATCACCTTCCTCTCCTCTGTGGTCATGACGTGAGGTGTGTGTGCTGTCATGGATTCATCTCCTGAATAATTTTTATGCATCTGTCGATACAGCCCCCCAATGGGTTGACTTGGACCCTGCGGGCACCCAATGCGGAGCTGACGATCAAATATGTTGGAGTTGACTGACTGGATTCTGACGAAATTGACAAATCTGGGTCAATTTCCACCAAAAGTTGATCTAATGCGTAGTTGCGAGATGCGGGCTTTCCCTAGATTGGAGCCCACATGGGATCAAAAGTGCTGGTATTGTGTTTGCTCAGTGCGAGCCATGATTTGCGTCCAAATGGCTCTTTTTTCATGCAAAGTGTAGGAGGTCCAGCGCACAATTTCCTCCATCGTTCTGTAGCAACCCACACACACTTGTGCGCGCTTATGAACCTCACACACCCCGATGCAAGGTGAGAGCACAAAGTCGCTCTCCAAGTCCATGGCCATTTCAGCTTTGTCACTGAGTCTTTGAATGCGAATGGCTTGTGTGCTGCTCATGCCTTCATTCCTCTTGGTTGGAGAGTTGGGGATCAAAGCCCTCGCCCCTTGGGTAGCGTTTGAAGGCCGCTCGAAACACATCCACCACCTCTTCAGTGGCACTCATGGTGACCTCCAAATCTTTAAGCAGACCGTCTTTGACGCCGTACACCCAACCGTGCACACTCACCTTTTGTCCTCTAGACCATGCATCTTGGAGCACATTGGACAAAGCGACATTGCCCACTTGTTCAATCACGTTCATCTCACACATCACATCTTCCAATTGATGCTGCTCCAAGTGGTTCAAGCGCTGGCGATGTCGGAGTCGCACATCTTGGACATGCCTTAACCAATTGTCAGCCAAGCCAATTCTTTGGCCTCGGGTGGCAGCGATCACACCGGCACACCCATAGTGACCCACCACCATGATGTGCTCAACCTTCAAGTGCTCAACGGCAAATTGAATCACCGACAGTGCATTCAAATCTGAGTGCACCACAACATTGGCCACGTTTCGATGCACAAACACCTCTCCAGGATCGAGTCCGGTGATTTGATTGGCCGGCACTCGCGAGTCCGAGCATCCGATCCACAAATATTTGGGGCTTTGCTGTTTGGAGAGTTTGTCGAAAAACCCAGGGTTCTCCGCCTCCATTCGAGTGGCCCATTGTTTGTTGTTGTGAAACAAATGGCTGAGTGATTGGGTCATGTCTTAACGTACCTTCCAAAAATACCAACTTGTGGCGACTGTACTTGTCTACAGCGAGCCCCGTCTATTGTGCAATTGTGAGTCGGACTCAATTGAGAGACTCATCAAGAGACAACAACCGAGGAGGGGTTTTGCGATGCAAAATTTGTCTTCTGAGCTCACTGTCGGGCATGACTTGGCTCAACCGAGCCCAAAATTGCTCACTGTGGTTCATGTGAATCAAATGACACAATTCATGAGCCACCACATAATCCATGAGCGCGGGCGAAAAGTGAACCAAGTGCCAGTTCAAATGAATCAAACCACTTTGGCTCGCGCTGCCCCACCGCGTTTTTGCAGCACTGAGCTTGAAGCTCTTAAAGGCAACCCCAAAGCGAGCGGCAAAGTGAGACAAGCGACCCTCAAAACACGCATGTGCATGGGCTTTAAGGACCGCGGTCAAGACCTGCAGCGCAAGCTCACCCGAGGCTTCAACTGACTGCGGTAGATGCGGCAGCGCTAGATTCAAACGATAAAACGCTTGGCCCTGAGGCGTTGGACTTGAACCTGTAAGTGCTGCGTTGGCTTGGAGCGTCAAAGGCGCACGCGCACTCTCAAGCTCAAAGGCCTCTTGCACCGAACAACGGGCCCAGGCTCCCTCACCCACTTGGCGCTCGACAAACGACCTCTGAACCAATTGAGCCAGTGTCTTCGCACCCACATGGGCCACACCCTCACCTCTCGAGTTGAGGGCCAAGGGCTTGGGAGCACTTGAATCCATGGCGAAGTTCACTTGCAAGTTTGAGCCCAACCAAGGCAACACACAACCCTGCACCACACGCACATCTTGAGCTTTCGCAGCTTTGGCTTTTTCTTGGGTGTGCTCTATTTGCTTTAAGATCCAAGCGCCCTTTTCTTGCAAGGCCTCATGGATTTGCGACAAGCTCACCCACTTGGGTGCCGCCACCCTGAGTCGGCCCTCACTCACGTGCATGCCAATGGTTTTTCTCTTTCTGCGAAGCAGTTCATACTCAATGACTTGACCAAGCAAGTCAACCACACGCTTGTCCTTGCCAGGCATCTTGGCTTTGGGGAGCTTGGGAGGAGGGCTTGGCAAAACCGAAGGGGAGTGGCTTTGCGGCGAGAGAAAGTCAAAGACCAGTTGAAGAAAATGTGATTGACCCTGAGGTGCACGCACAAGTGAGCCCTCAGTCTTGAGCATTCTCAGTGCCAACGATCTCATACGCCTGGGGATCGATGCGGCGCATTTCAGTCTCGATCCACTTCTGCACCTCTTGCATGAGCTCGGGCGCGGCACGATCTGTGCTCTCAATGGCTGGGCCAATCGAGACGGTGACCAGTCCTGGCGTTTTGATGAATGAATGCTTGGGCCAACAGCGCGCAGAGCTCACCGCAACTGGCAACACGCGAGCGCCAGCGGCAATGGCAAGTCGGGTACCTCCAGGCTTGTACTCGCCCACCTCACCCCTGGCCACACGTGTGCCCTCGGGAAACATGATGACCCAGTGCCCTTTGGCCAACAACTCTTTGCCGCGTGAGATCACCTTGGCAAAGGCACGAATGCTGCTTGCACGATCAATGTGCACCATGTCCAAGCTGCCAATGGACCAACCAAAAAATGGAATCCTCAACAACTCTTTCTTGAACACATAGGCCAAGGGTTTGGGCATGATGCCCGGCATTAAAAATGTTTCATATGTGGACTGGTGCTTGACCAAAACCACCACTGGCACGTCCTTCAATGGCTCCAAATTCTCTTGTCCAATCAACTCGTAACGAACGCCACAGATCCACTTGGCCGAATCCACACAATGGGTAAGCCAGGTGCGCGCAACCGGATAGCGGTGCGCCTTGGACACCCCAAAGAGCGCCATGAGCAAAATGACCAAAGTGAACGGCACCACCGTCACAAGCATCCACAGCATGTGCAAAGAAGAGCGAACGAAGGCCAATGCTTTGCTCATGTCAAACCTTTGTCACGCTCATGAAGCAACCAATGCGCAAAGGCAAAGAGG
The DNA here is from genome assembly GCA_903831655.1 of uncultured Burkholderiales bacterium. Lineage (GTDB taxonomy): Bacteria > Pseudomonadota > Gammaproteobacteria > Burkholderiales > Burkholderiaceae_C > Limnohabitans. Next base: position 6,439 of record CAIKYO010000359.1, on the reverse strand, counting down.
TCCTCGTGAATGCGGGTGTTGCTTGGAAAGTGGGGAGACAAAGCTTGACCTCTAAAGGCCTCGCCTTTGCCCGTCAGCACCAAATGGGGCTCGCATCCAACTGCATAGCCAGCTTGCAGGTCTCTTAGAGAATCGCCCACGGTGGGCACCCCGCTCAAATCCAGCCCCAAGCGAGCACCAATTTGCTCATACAGTCCGGAGAGAGGTTTTCTGCAATCACATCCATCGTCCTTGGTGTGCGGGCAATAAAAAATGGCCTCGACCCTGCCACCTTCCTGAGCCAAGAGTTTGTTCATTTTTTCATGCATCGCATTGAGTGTTGCCACATCAAACAAACCACGCCCCAAGCCCGATTGATTGGAGGCAATGACAACGCGCCAACCCGCGTGATTCAATTTGGCAATCGCTTGGAGTGCATTGTCCAAGGGCACCCATTCGTCAACCGTTTTGACATAGTCATCCCGGTCTGCATTGATGGTGCCATCGCGATCCAAGATCACAAGCTTGGTCATTGAACTACTCCTTTAAAAGCGATCAAGCAGGTATTGCCCGCCTCTCACGCCAACACAGACAAATCCGCCACGGCATTCATCGCCCCGTGCAATTGGGTCAACAAGGCCAAGCGGTTTTGACGCACCTCAAGCTCAGGTGCATTGACCATCACCGCGTCAAAGAAGTGATCCACACTGGCCTTCAAGGGCGCCAAACTGGTGAGAGACTCGGTGTATTTTTTTTGCTCAAAAAGAGATTTTGCTTGCGGCAAGGTCTTGGACATGGCTTCAAACAACTCACTCTCTGCTCCCGCACCCAGCAACGCGGTGTTCAGGGGAACCAGAGGATCTTGAGACTTTTTGAGGATGTTGGAAATTCGCTTGTTGGCGGCCGCCAGCGCAGGCGCTTCTAGCAACAAGGCAAAAGCCCTCACCGCTTGAAGCCTCAAGTCGATGTCGGTGAGCAAATCTGGTTTCAAGGAGAGCACTGCTTCAATTTCCTTGGCAGCGTAGCCCGACTCCTTTAACGCACCGGCCAATCGGTCAAAGAAAAAGCCTCTCAAAGATTCGAGCACCACGCCCCATCCATCTTGAGGCTCGTGGCCCGCAAAGGCTTGAGTCGTCTCAGCCAACAGTCTCTTGAGCGAGAGGTTCAAGCCTTTCTCACGGATGATTCGAATCACACCCAATGCATGCCTTCTGAGCGCGTAGGGATCTTTGTCCGCTGTGGGCTGCTGGCCAATGGCAAACAAGCCCACCAAGGTCTCCAGCTTGTCGGCCAAGGCCAACACCACGCCCACGGGGTCTCTGGGCAAAGCGTCGCCAGCAAAACGAGGCCTGTAGTGGTCCTCAATGGCCAATGCGACATCCATGGGGTACCCGTCGTTTAAGGCATAGTAATGCCCCATGATGCCTTGCAACTCTGGAAACTCGCCCACCATATCGGTCAACAAATCGACTTTGGCAACACGCGCGGCCATCTCAACACTCTTGACTTGTGCAGCACTCAAAGCACCCAAGTCTTGTAGTTCTTTGGCAAGCAAGTGAGCAATGGCCGAGACCCGAGCAGTTCTTTGTCCTTGTGTACCCAACTTTTGGTGGTACACCACCTTGTCCAAGCCCGCGACACGAGACTCCAAAGTCACCTTCTTGTCTTGCTCAAAGAAGAACTGCGCGTCTGACAAGCGGGGGCGCACCACTCGCTCGTTGCCAGAGATCACAGCACTGGGGTCCTTGGGGCTGATGTTGCTCACCACCAAGAAATGGTTCACCAACTTGCCACTTTCATTGACCAAGGGGAAGTACTTTTGGTTCGCCTTCATCGTCAAGATCAAGCATTCTTGGGGAACTTCTAAAAAGGCTGACTCAAATTGGCAAGGGAGCACATTGGGTCGCTCAACCAAAGAGCACACCTCATCAAGGAGTGCCTCGTCCTCAATCACCGCCAAGCCTGAACCTTGCGCGTTGGCGCTGGCCAAGAGTTGGGCTCGGATGTTCTCTTTGCGCTTGCTGTAGGAGGCAATCACTGCGCCTTGATCCAGCAGCGTTTTTTCGTAATCAGCGGCGCCTTGGATCTCCAGCACATCGGACTTTGCTTCAAAGCGGTGCCCCTTGGTGTGCCGAGTGGCACTCAGACCCAACGCATGAAGTGGCAACACATCTTGGCCAAACAAAGCGACCAATCCATGCACGGGTCGCACAAAATTCACGCTGCTCCACCCTGGCAACTCACAGCCTTGGTGGAGTTGGTAACTCATGACCTTGGGGATGGGCAACTTGGAGATGGCCTCGTTCAAGGCCTTTTGTGCACCCTCCTCCAAGCTCACGCCGTTTTGTATGCTTTTGACCCACAACTGATCTGCTTTTCCATCTCCAATCACCAGCAAGTCACGAACACCCAAATGCCCCAACCCCAGGGCATTGAGCTTTTTGGTGAGTGCAGCAGATGCGGCACCCTCGGGCGTCACGCCAACCGACTTGGGCATGAGCTTTTGCTCGACCTCTTTGGGCGGGGCCTCGCTTAAAACTCCATGCACCAACACCCCAAGTCTTCTGGGGGTTGCAAAGGATTCAAAGTGAGCATCGCTCACCAGCAAGTCTTGTCGTTTTAATTCATCAAACAACACCTTGCTAAACGCTTGGTCCAACTTGGTCAACGCTTTGGGGGGCAACTCCTCCACCAAGAGTTCGATCAATAAATCTTTTGAGGGATGTGCACTCATGCTTTTTCCCCTTCTTTTTTAGGCATTGCATTCACCCATGCTTTGGGCGCCAAGGGGAACCCCAGTCGCTCTCGACTTTCATAATAGCTTTGAGCCACAGCTCTGGCCAAATTGCGTATGCGGGTGATATAGCCTGCTCTCTCGGTAACTGAGATCGAACCCCGTGCATCCAACAAGTTAAAGGTGTGAGCGGCTTTGAGCACCTGCTCATAAGCTGGCAAGGCCAATTGAACGGACATCAAGTGCTGAGCTTGTTTTTCATGCGCCGAGAATGCGTGGAGTAAAAATTCCACATCGCTGTGCTCAAAGTTGTATGCAGACTGCTCTTGCTCGTTTTGCAAATACACATCCCGGTATTTGAGTCCCTCTGTCCAGGTGAGGTCGTAGACATTGTCAACACCTTGCAGATACATGGCCAGTCTTTCTAAGCCATAGGTGATCTCACCCGTGATGGGGTGGCAATTGATGCCACCGACTTGCTGAAAATAGGTGAACTGTGTCACCTCCATGCCATTCAACCAGACCTCCCACCCCAGTCCCCAAGCACCCAGAGTTGGATTTTCCCAATCGTCCTCGACGAATCGAATGTCATTGTTTTTCAAATCAAAGCCCAAGGCTTCCAAAGATCCTAAATACAGATCAAGGATGTTTTCTGGGGCAGGCTTTAAAACCACTTGGTATTGATAGTAGTGTTGTAAGCGGTTTGGGTTTTCTCCGTAACGACCATCCTTGGGCCTGCGACTGGGTTGCACATAGGCAGCCTTCCAGGGCTCAGGGCCCAATGCGCGCAAAAAAGTCGCCGTGTGTGATGTGCCTGCACCCACCTCCATGTCATAGGGTTGCAGCAATGCACAGCCTTGTTGACCCCAATAGTTTTGAAGCGTGAGAATGATCTGTTGGAAATGAAGCATGTCTAATGTTGATCTGGTTTGCAGTGGAGTCTGGCGCCTTTGGGCTTGGACCCCACCAAGATGGGACAAGCGCAATTAAATGTGAGCTGGGTCTGTCTCACAAGGCCCAAAGCTTGATTTTACTTTCCTTTGCCCTTCATTGTGGGCTTTGAGCGGGGGTGATTTAGATTTTCAAGAAGCCCCTTGAGCGCACCAACTGCAAGCCCTCAGCCAGCAAGACCATCACACCCAAGAGCCACAGTGGCCACAATCCAAACCTTGACGCCCACCAAGCAAAAAAAGTCGGTCCTTGGTCTACGCCTTTGACTTCAAAGCGCAATATGCCGCGCTCAAAACTTGGCATCTGGGAGAGCAACCGTCCCCTTTCATCAATCACCGCTGTGGCACCTGAATTGGTGCTCCTAATCATTGGACGCTGCAACTCCAGTGTTCTCATGCGCGAGATCTCCAAATGTTGATCCACGATCACGGTGTCGCCAAACCACGCGATGTTGCTCATGTTGACCATCATTGTGGGCGCCTGCTGTGGCACCAAGAACCTCTTGGCCAATTCCTCGCCAAACAAATCTTCATAACAAATATTGGGCGCAATTCGCTCCTTGCCAACGGGCATGGAGTCTTGAACTTCCGCTCCAAATCTGAAAAAGCCCAAAGGCATCTTCATCTGATCTGTGAACCATTTGAAGAAAGGGGGTAAAAACTCTCCAAAAGGCACCAAATGCGCTTTGTCGTACCTGTAGAGCATACGGCGCTCGGGCCCAATGCCCAATGCGCTATTGGTATATCCGCTTTCATCAACAATGGGCATGCCCAAAAGCATCGAAGTGTGGGTCTTTTGTGAGTGCTCTATGAGCGCGCTCCAAAATGTCTCTGGCATGCTTTGCGCCACCTGTGCAAACGCAGTCTCTGGCGTGATCACCAAATCCGCTTGCTCTTGCAGTAAGCCACGTGTGTACCACTCGCTGGCCTCTTTTCTCGCCGTTGAGAACTTGTTTTCTTGCGGGACGTTGCCTTGAAGCAAAGCCACTTTGAGGGCTCCTTGCTGAGCGGCCTGTCCGCGCTCCAAGTTCTCTCTGTCTCGAAGGGGCACCACCGTCAAGCCCAGCAGGAGCAAGGAAAATGCGGTCCAAACCGCGACCCTCAAACCGTGACGCGCTTGTGCGTTGACACTTGATGCTCTAAGCGAGATCCATCCCAACACCAAAGCCATTGAAAGCCCAGCACTCACAGCGCCAATGCCGTAGACCCCAATCAGGGGTGCCAATAGCGAGAAGTAGCTGAGTGTGTGCGCGTAACCGCTCGAGCCCCATGGAAACCCAGTGAACCAAACGCCTCTTGCCAACTCGGAGAGCATCCAGCACAGTGCAAAGAGGAGGCTGGCCCGACAAATTTTGAACCGGCTCATCCCGCCTTGTGTCAACAAGTGATGAAAACACCCTGCCATTGCAGCCCAATACAAAGCCAACAGAGCACTCAAGAGCAACACCGCACTGAGGGCCAACCACTCTGGCATTTCCCCGTACACATGTAAAGAGATGAAGATCCACCAAAACGTCCCCACGAAGGCGCTCGCTTGATAGATCCATCCCCATTGAATGGCTTTTTTCGAAGTCTTTTGTGAACTCACACCCAGGGCCAAAAAGACCATGGACGTCACTTGCAAAAAAGCACAAGGTCCTGCATGAAATGGCAAGCCCATGGAGAGCGCTTGCAAGAGACCTGCAAACAAAGCCCACGGCCAGGCAATTGGAGTTTGAAACAAAATGAAGTACTCAAAGAGAAACGGGGTCGGCTGTTGATGAACTGCTGAACCCACTGCACTTCAGGGCGCAGCGACACGCATCAACTTGAAGCGTGATTTTATCCAGCAAATGTTGTGATTCTGCTGAAGCACATGTCTGCGTGCGCCCTTGAGACGAACCCCATTAAAGACCGCTGGACTCAGACTCTTTGACGCTCAGATTGAACGTCATGCAAAAAACTCCAAAAGCGTTGGGTCTGTTCTTTCAAGTTGAGGTTCGTTTGGTTGAGGTATTGGCTTGACCACTGAATCATCAAACTATTGAAGTCACCTAAAGGCAACTTCACGTAACATTCGGTCTCCGAGCCGTGCCTCTCCAAAGTGGCGCCGTGCCTTTTGGCAATGTTGATCATTGCTGTGTTTTCACTCAAAGCGTGAATGAAGAGCATTCGTATCCCTGAATTGCGAGCCAACAAGCAGGCATACTTGAACAATCGACTACCCACTCCTTGTCCTCGCAAGGACGGATCCACAGAGACACCAAACTCTGCGCAGGGCGCAAACTCATCTGGCCTAGTGAGTGAGAGATGCGCAAAGGCCACAAGGCGATGATCGTCGTCGAAGATTCCAAGCAAGCGATCACGCTTGGCGTCCAAACCTTGAACATAGTTCAAGATGTGCTCTTCTTTGGCGTGGTAGCCAAAACGCAAATAACGATCCTGCTCATTCAACGAAAGCAAATGATCTTCTATGCCCTTCAAGTGCTCAGCACTCAAATGAAAAATAGAATTCAATCCTCCCATCACGCTCGAAATGCCAATGGGTTTGAACTCGATGTTCCATGGCACAACAACCTTGGCCCATGAGTCCATTAAGGGGTCGTCTTGGAGTGATTCTGATTCATTCATACCCTCAATTATAAGGGTAATCCCTAATACATGCTTGATCCCCTTAGAAACCAAGGATAAGCACGAGATCACGCTGCGCAAAAAAAAATGCCCAGTTGAATCAACAACTGGGCATTTCCTGGCTATAAAAGCCTAACGATGTCCTACTTTCACACGGGAACCCGCA
>CAIKYO010000358.1 GCA_903831655.1 uncultured Burkholderiales bacterium | reverse complement strand
CGTTATCCCGGATTTGGCGTTTACATGCAGCCCGTGCAAAATTTGCGGCTTGGGGGCAAGGTGAGTAAAAGCCGCTATCAATATGTGATGCAAAGTGTCAGCGCTGACTCATTGAATGAGTGGTCCAATAAACTTCAAGAAAAAATGAAGTCTGATGGCTTGTTTAGAGATGTCACAAGCGACTCTCAATTGCGTGGTCTACAAGTGCACGTTGAGGTTGACCGCGCTCGCGCAGGCTCTTTGGGTGTATCCACCCAAGACGTTCGAACTGCGCTCTATAACGCATTCGGCGACCGTCAGATATCGACCATTTTCACGCCCGTTAACAGCTACCAAGTGATCTTGGAGGCCCCCAAAGATTACCGAGAGTTTGAGAGCTCGATTGGTAACATTTTTGTGCACTCCAAGCTCACCTCCCAGGTCATTCCATTGTCAAGTGTGGTCACTGTCACCAGAGCGGTTGGCCCAACGGCTGTCAATCACCAAGGACAATTGCAAGCGGTGACGCTTTCATTTAACTTGGCCCCAGGAGCCCCCTTGGGAGATGCAACCAAGCGCATCTCAGAGTTATCTGAAGATCTCAAGATTCCATCCACCATCATCACCAACTACGGGGGTGACGCAGCGGTCTTTCAAAATACCCAATCCGGTCAAGTCGTGTTGCTCTTGGTGGCTGTGTTGGTGATCTATGTCTTGTTGGGGGTTCTCTATGAGAGTTACATCCACCCCTTGACCATTTTGGCGGGTCTGCCCTCGGCGGCAGTTGGCGCTCTTTTGTTCTTGTGGTACTTCCGGATTGATTTGACCCTCATTGCGACCATCGGTATTTTGATGTTGATTGGTATCGTGAAGAAAAATGCCATCATGATGATTGACTTCGCTCTGGACGCACAGCGAACCCAAGGATTGCCCCCCGAGCAGGCCATTCGCATGGCGTGTTCTTTGAGGTTCAGACCTATTTTGATGACCACTTTTGCTGCTCTCATGGGCGCACTTCCGATTTCTTTGGGGTTGGGTGCGGGCGCTGAATTGCGCGCACCCCTGGGCATAGCGGTGGTGGGGGGGTTGCTCTTCTCTCAAGTGATCACCCTCTACATCACGCCTGTTATTTATCTCTATTTGGATCGCTTCGCGGGCAATGGGCCACGCGTGCTCACAGCCGAAGAATTGAACGCGTGAACATTCATTTTTAAAGCCGCCCACCTGACTCAGGGATAACCCTCGAGTCGAGGGCTTGGTGAGCTGATAGAGTTCACACCATTACAAAGGAACTTCAAGACATGAAACTGACCATCAACGAACACGTTCACGAACTCGATGTAGAACCAGAAATGCCCTTGCTTTGGGCGTTAAGAGATGAGCTCGATATCAAGGGCCCTAAATTTGGTTGTGGTGTGGCCCAGTGTGGGGCTTGTACGGTGCTCTTGAATGGTGAGCCCATGCGCTCTTGTTCATACCCAGTCTCAGCCGCAGTGGGGCAAAAAGTGGTGACCATTGAAGGGTTGGAGAAGAACGGGAAATTACACCCCGTTCAACAAGCTTGGATTGACCACGAGGTCCCTCAGTGCGGTTATTGCCAGGGTGGACAAATGTTGGCTGCGGTGGCACTTTTGAAGAAGAAACCCAAGCCCACCGATGAGGATATTGATGCTGCGATGACGAACATTTGCAGGTGTGGTACCTATGCTCGCATTCGTGCTGCCATTCACGCCGTTGCAGCCAAAGGAGTACACGCATGAGCCAAATCACCGAAAAAAGCCCTGAGGGCATCGCAAGACGCGACTTCTTGAAGTTCTCCGCCACCGTTTCAGCTACGACTGGAGCCGGTTTCTCGTTTGGATTTTTTGTCCCAGGCATGGCCGATGCTGCAGAGGCCAAAGCCGCTCCCACCGCGCAAAAGGTCAATGCATGGATTGAAATTCGTTCCGATGAAACCGTCATCATCAAGTACGCTCGTGCTGAGATGGGTCAAGGGTCTAGTACATCGGCTCCCATGCTTGTGGCCGATGAACTTGAGGTGGACTGGAAAAAAGTCAAGGTTGAATTTGCCACAGCTCATGAGAGTTTGGCGCAAAAGCGAGTCTATGGTGACATGTCATCTGTGGGATCCAAGACCATTCAAAACTCACACGAATATTTGAGACAAGCGGGCGCAGCAGCTCGTGAGATGCTCATCGTAGCGGGCGCTCAAGCCATGAACGTGCCGTCCTCAGAGTGCGTTGCAAAGTTGGGCGTCATCACCCACACGGGCAGCAAAAAGAGTGTGACCTACGGACAAGTGGCCCAGGTTGCTGCCCAACTCAATCCCCCAGCCTCTGTGACCTTGAAGGATCCAAAGGATTGGAAGATCATCGGTCAGCCCATCAAGCGACGCGAGATTCCAGACATTGTGCGCGCCAAAATCAGATACGGCATTGATACCCAATTGCCTGGGATGGTCTACGCTGCCGTCATGTCTTGTCCCGTCTTCAATGGCAAGGTCAAGTCACTCGACAGCTCTAAGGTCATCAATCGCCGAGGCATCATCAAAGTGCTCGATATGGGAGACTTTGTGGCCGTGGTTGCCAACAATTGGTGGCGTGCCAAGGAGGCTTTGAAAGATGTGAGTGTGGAGTGGGATGTGCCAGCTGATTTGGCCAAAACCTCCAGCGCATCCATTTCTCAGTTCTTCCATGAAGGGCTCACACAAAGTGAGGCCGCTGTTGCCAGAAACGATGGCGATACTTTGGGTGCTTTGGCCAAAGCAGACAAGGTCATTGAGGCTGAATACTTCACACCCTACTTGGCCCACTCCACCATGGAGCCCATGGGTTACACAGGTTGGTTGCAGGGAGATACCTTGGAGGTCTGGACTTCCACACAAAGTCCCGAGGCAACCCTTGCGGTGTCTGCCGCTGGAGCAGGCGTTAAGATTGAAAACGTCAAGGTCTATCAAGTTCAATTGGGAGGGGGCTTGGGTCGCCGTGGTGGCTCTCAGGACTTTAGTTTGCAAGGTGCCAAAATCGCCAAGGCCATGTCTCCATTGCCCGTCAAAATGCTTTGGACGCGTGAGGAAGACACGCAGCATGACTTTTACAGGCCCGCTAGCTTGGTCAAGTTGCGTGCCACCCAAACTCCGGATGGACACATCAGTGCCATGCACGTGCGAGTGAGTGCACCTTCTATTTTGAATCAGCTCTTGAAGTTGCCTTTGCCCAAAGGCATTGACCCACAAGCTGTGGCTTGTTTCAGTGATCATCCTTATGCCATTGAAAACTCATTGGTTGACTATGCTCAGCGCAACACCAATGTGCCCGTTGGCTTTTGGAGGTCAGTGGGGCACTCACAAAATCCATTTGTGCGTGAGTCCTTCATCGATGAATTGGCACACGCTGCAGGTAAAGACCCACTTGATTTCCGATTGTCCATGCTCTCAGACAAGCGCCCCAAGGACAAAGCGATTTTGCTTGCAGTGGCCAAAGCGGCTAACTACTCTAGCCCATTGCCCAAGGGTGTCTTTAGAGGCATTGCCGAGACTGAAGGGTATGGTAGCTACACCGCTTGCGTGTGCGAGGTGTCTGTCAACGACAAGAAAGAGGTCAAGATTCACCGCATCGTGGTCGGTATTGATCCAGGCTACGCGGTCAATCCTGACAACATCCAAGCGCAACTGCAAGGTAGCATGGTGCATGGACTGTCTGCTATTTTCTGGGGTGAGATCACCTTAAAGGATGGGCGTGTAGAGCAGTCCAACTTCCACGACTACCGCATGATGCGTTTGAACGAAATGCCCAAGGTTGAAACTGTGATCGCTCCGACAGGAGGATTTTGGGGTGGAGTGGGTGAGCCCACACAAGCTCCTCTTGGCCCATCGCTTGCAAACGCCATCTTCAATGCAACGGGCACTCGAGTGAGATCTTTCCCGCTTAAGAACCACGGCTTCACGCTCGTCAAAGCTTAAGTCATTCGGGCCCTTGAACCCCAAGACCCTCCACGGGGCACTTGGGGTGAGTGAGACACCAGGCACCTGACCCCTCAAAGGTTGGGTGCTTTTTTGTCTCCTTGCACAGCGAGAGGACAGGTCTTGTACATTTGAAATTCCCATTGGGACCGAGGTGAGGCCTCTCGTGTCAATTGAGCGAGTGGTCTTGGATGTGTGGTGGATGGAGAACCTATTTCATGCAGCAAGCATTGTTTGAGTTGAGTGTTATGACGCGTCGAGCGCTCATGTTGGGCGCAGCGAGCTTGAGCGCGCTTGCGTCCACAAAGAGTCATGCCGTGGTCATGAGCTCGGGGTCTCTGAGGTCACTTCCCGAAATGATGGAAGGGGTGGAGGGATTCAATGGCAATTTTGAAAAGTTCAAAAAAGCCCGTGTGGATTTGCAAATGACCCTTTTGGCAGACAACGGAAACTCTGTGCCTTTGTCCGTTGATGTCAGCTCCTCCATGACGGAGCAAGAGCACATCACCGATATCTATTTGCTCTCTCAAAGAAATCCGGTGCTCGTCATGGCGCGTTTTCATTTGGGTGTTGCCTCTGGCAAAGCGATGGTGAACACCCGTGTTCGATTGGCGGGTTCTCAAAAGATTTTGGCCGTGGCCCAAACCAACACGGGCGAGTGGTATTTTGATGAGGCTCAGGTGGTGGTGACCGAGTCTGCTTGTGTGGATGCCTCTTAAGGAGAAAAACCAACCATGGCCATCAACGCAAGACTCACTTGGAGCACTGGAATTCGAGCAGGCGATATCGCCAAGATTCGTCTCTTGGTCCAACACCCCATGGAGACGGGCTATTTGCAAGACTTGTCCGGGCACACCGTTAAAAGAAATGTGATCCAGTGGATCCGAGTTGAATACGATCAGCGCGAGGTCTTCAAAGCCGATACGTCCTCCGGTATTGCAGCCAATCCATTTTTTGAGTTCTACCTCAGGGCCACAGTGAGTGGTTTGGTACAGGTGAGTTGGATTGACGACGCGGGAGTGGCTGGCCAATACTCAAGGCTTTTGGCTCTGCAAGCTTGAGTGCGGGTTTCACTGGGTAGTGGATTTGCCGCTGGCTGAGCCCTGTTGTATGAATCTCTCATAACCCTCGTAGCTCTCGTCCATGGCCTTCGTAAAAGCCCATCTGAGGTGGGGGAAGTGTCCGTAGCGCCAAGACAATTGCTCGTGTGCGCTTTGCGCACTCACCCCCTTTTTCTCCAGGTACAAGCTCAGCACCAGCCCTGTTCGATCGGCTCCATCCGTGCAATGCACCAAAAGGGGTTTGGGGGCTTGGTCAATCATTTGCAAGATGTTTTCAATTTGCTCGGGTGGGACCACCGTGCCAGCTGAGAGGGCAACATCCAAGTGCGTCACTTGGTGAGCGCTGGAGACCCTCATCTCTTGATCAAACCAACTCTCTCCTGGGTTTGCACCTCTTAGGTTCAAAATGCTTTTCAAGTGGTTTTCCTCGACCCGTCTCTCCAATTGATCGGCGTTCAGCTGTGCGGAACGATACAGCTCTTGGGGCAAGACTTCGTGAAAATTCCCCCCCCATTGAATGAAGCCATACCAACCCACCAAGGCCAACACGGGGCTAAGGGCGAGAAGAGTAATCCATGCAAGCGCTCGCCAAAGTGATAAGCGGTTAGTGGTGATTGACATTCAGGGTTTGGAGTTTGAGAGGATGTGGGGGAGTCCTGGCTGTGCAAGTTGTCATCAAACAAACAAGCAGAGGTCGACCTTGGTGTTAATCACGATGTGTTTGTTTTGAAACAATGCTAGAGTTTAATCAGTGTTTTTTAGTTCTAATCATACTGGTTTAGGAGAAGTGATGTCTATAACAACCTTCAAGGTGGATGGCGAGTTGGTGGAGATCGATGGAGATCCACAAATGCCGCTTTTGTACGCGCTCAGAGATGAATTGGGGTTGAACAACCCCAAGTTCGGTTGTGGATTGGCCCAGTGCGGTGCATGTACCGTGCATTTGAATGGCCAGGCCACCCGTTCGTGCGTGCTGCCCATTGCAGCTGTTGCGCACCAATCCATCACAACCTTGAAGGGTTTGGGTACTGAGGCCAAGCCGCATCCTTTGCAAGCTGCCTTTGTCGAAGAGCAAGTCACACAGTGTGGCTATTGCGTGAATGGATGGTTGATGACGGCCTCTGCACTGCTCAAGAAAAATCCCAAAGCCACGGAGGAACAAATCAAGGAGGGCTTGAAAGATTTGAAATGCCGATGTGGCAGCCATGTCGCGATCATGAGAGCCATCAAGCGCGCACAAGCACAAATTTTGGCCGGAGGTGTGGCATGAAAGACAGTACAACATTGACACAAAACAGCCCTGAGCTCCAACCCTCCAGGGGTGATGAGGTACAAGGCGCTCTGTCCAGACGCTCTTGGTTAAAGTCAAGTGGCGCTATGGTGGTCGCCGCGTCTAGCTCCGGTTTTATTGGCTTGAGCGGCGTGGGGTTGGCCTCCCTCTTGGAGCCCAGTCAAGATGCACAAGCGCAAGGCATGGGAGGCAAACCACCCATGAATCCAGATGAACTCGATTCATGGGTTGCAGTCTCCCCCAATGGAGACGTCACGGCCTATTTTGGCAAAGTCGATTTGGGTCAAGGCTTGGTTGTGGCATTGGCGCAAATGGTGGCTGAGGAATTGGACGTTGCATTTGAGAAAGTGACCATTGTTTTGGGTCACACCGATAAAACGATCAACCAAGGCGGCGCCTCAAGCGCGCTTGGCATTCAAGCAGGCTCCAAGCCTTTGGTACAAGCAGCGGCTGAGGCCAGGCGTTTGCTCGTTGAGATGGCGGCTCTTCAATTGGGCTCCACTCCCGATCAACTCATGGTCAATCAAGGTGTCGTGAGCATCAAAGGCAATCCCTCAAAACAAGTGAGCTACGCCCAGTTGATTGGTGGCCATTATTTCAATTCCAAGGTGGAGTGGAATCAAAAGTTTGGCAATCCTCTTGAGATCAAAGGCAAGGCGAAACTCAAAAATCCCGCTGAGTACAAGGTGGTGGGTCAACCCATACCCAGGACTGATCACAAGTGGCGCATTTACGGAACCGGCGAATTTGTCTCCGATATCCGAGTCCCTGGTATGGTGCACGCAAGGGTGATACGCCCCTCATTGGCTGGCGCCACAATTGGCGAGGTCGATGAGAGCTCCATAAGCACGGTACCAGGTGCCAAAGTGGTGCGAGAGAAAAACTTTCTCGCAGTTGTTGCCGATAAAGAGTGGGATGCGATCAAAGCCTCGCGTCTCTTGCGTGTCAAATGGGTCATGCCCAAAAATCCCATGCCAGCCACTCAAGAGAGCGTTTACGAGCATTTGCAAAACGCGCCTGTTGTCAAACGCGAAGAGCCGGTGAAGGTGGGGGATGTTCAATCGGTTTTCCAAAAAGCCACCCGTGTGGTGCAAGCCCAGTACCACTGGCCCTTTCAGTCTCACGCGAGCATGGGGCCAGCATGTGCGATTGCTGATGTGAAAGCGGACCGCGTCGAAATTTGGACGAGCTCGCAAAAGCCCCACTACGCAAGAGATGGTGTCGCCAATTTGCTCAAAATCGATCCCAAAATCGTGACGGGTCACTGGATCATCGGGCCTGGCTCATACGGCAGAAACGACGCGGGTGACGCCATCATGGATGCGGCCATGCTCAGTCACTTGACGGGCAAGATCGTGCGCGTGCAAGGCATGCGGCACGATGCAACGCAGTGGGACCCGAAAGCACCTGCGAGCATCCACACGGCTCGCGCGGCCCTTGATGATCAAGGACGTGTGTTGGCCTATGAATTTGTCTCCAAAGGTTTCTCTCGTGTGAGCATTGAGAGCAATGAGTCCTTGCCCAACGACAGTTTGGTGGGGATGGAGTTGGGCCTGCCTGCGAGCAACGGCATTGGTTTTGATGTGCCAGGGGAGGGGTATAAGTTTCCGGCCAAATTGGCGGCTTGGGAGGTGGTGCCAGATCTGATCAAGCAGTCCTCTCCCATGCGAACCTCTCACATGAGAGATCCAGTGGGCTTGCAAATTCAATTTGCAAGCGAGCAATTCATGGATGAATTGGCCTATGAGGCTGGGATGGATCCGATTCAATTCAGACTCGGTAATTTACCCGGTGTGAGAGACCAAGATGTCTTAAAGGCACTTCAAGAAAAAGCGGGTTGGGAGAGCAGGCGTGCCTTCAAAGGAAAGCCCAAGGATCAAATCATCCGTGGTCAAGGCGTGGCCTATGCGCAGCGCCATGGCACTGTGCTTGCTGGGGTTGCTCACATTGAAGTAGACCGCAAAACAGGGCGCATCTGGGCTCGCAAATTCACCATCGCTCACGATTGCGGCTTGGTGGTCAACCCCAAGGGCTTGAAGTACACGATCGAAGGAGCATTGGTGCAAGCGGTCTCCAGAACGCTATTTGAAGAGGTGAGGTTTGATCAAAACCGAGTCAACAGCGTGGACTGGGCGACATACCCAATTTTGAACATCAAGGATGCACCGGAGAGCATTGATCTTATTGTCATCAACCGACCCGAGATGGCTCCAACGGGAGCGGGCGAGGCCACCAACCGGTTGATACCGGCTTGCGTGGCCAACGCATTCTTTGATGCCACGGGAGTGAGATTGAGAAGGGCTCCTTTGACACCTGAGCGCGTGAAAGAGG
>CAIKYO010000357.1 GCA_903831655.1 uncultured Burkholderiales bacterium | reverse complement strand
ATCTCTAGAGATGGGGCTTGATTTTTTTGGGTCTTGAGTTTTAACCCCCCATTGCTCAAGTGGTCTTGTATTGTTTGCTCGCTTTCATCAGCAAGTAAAGCATGGTGCTGGCAGAGCAAAAAACGGTTGATGCATTGGCCAACCAAAATGTTTTGGGCGTGGGCATGGCTTCAATGCCCAACCAAGGCAAGCCCTGATAGGCCAATTCATAGCCACCCATGAGACCCATGCCCCAAAGAAAGACAGCGTAGATGAAGACGGGTTTAACGGTGATTTTGTAGCAACGCAATAGAAAGAAGCAAATCACCTGTGTGGCATCGGCCCAGTGGTAAAGGCTTAACCAAATGAGAACCCCAGCAGCCGTTACAGCCACTTGAGCTTGTTTTGTAAATAAGTTGGCAATCCAGGGGTGAAGAAGTAAAACACTCAGGCTGATTACAAATGCACAGGACCAAAGTACCTTAAAGCCCTCAATCATGGAGAGTCTGGCTTGGTGAGGGTTTTGGGCTCCGAGCCAATAGCTCACGCGTGCACTGGTGGCAATGGACAAGGAGAGCGGGACCATGTACATGAGTGCAGCAACGCTGGTGATAATTTGGTGACTTGCGGAGGCCACACTGCCTTGACGAGCAATGAAGAGAGCCATGAGTGTGAAAGAGGTGATCTCCACCGTCACCGATAACGCATTGGGTAGTCCCAGTCTCAAAAGCGCTTTTAGACTCACCCAGTTGGGCTTTTCAAGGGATTGCCAAATTTCAAAAGGGCGATAGATGTGTTGTGTCTTTAGCAGTCCCAAGCACAAAAGCACCATGGCTGAGTTCACAATGAGTGTGGCCCAAGCACACCCAACCACTCCCATTTCAGCAAAACCTCCCAAGCCAAAGGTCAAGGCCATGGACATGGGAATTTTGATGGCGAGACCGATCAATTGAACCCAAGTGACCAATCTGGGTTTGCCAATGGATTGGTTCAAGGTGCTGAACATTCGAAAGAGGAGTGTCATCGGCAGTCCAAAGGACAAGATGCGCAGGTATTCGCTCACATTGGCCCTTAAGCCTTCTGGCACATGGGTCCATTCCAAGAGCAGTCCGGGTGAGTTCAAGAGGGATACACCCAGCACAGTGGTACCCAAGAGGAGGTACAGGCCTTGCCTGAATTGGCGACCCACCTCTAGTGGCTGGTGAGCGCCAAATCTCTCAGAGAGGACCGGCAAGAGCGCTTGCAAGAGGCCCATCAACGCCAAGAAGACGCTGACAAAGACAGCAGAGCCAACCGACAAAGCGGCAAGGGCGTGCTGATCGTAACGACCAGCGACCAAGGTGTCGGTGATGCTAAAGGCCATCACGGCCAGTTGTCCCACCAAAATGGTCCCCGCGTGTTGGGTGATGAGAGTGCGTTCGCTTTTTTTGGTGATCATGGCAAAGAAGACTGAGTTCCACGTCTGTGGTAAATGTCCATGTCTTGGTTGTCATCTGAGGGGCGAGGGATGGTTTTGACAAATTCCCAATGCTCTTTGCTTCGTTGCTCCTCGTCCCCCTTGGTTGGAGATTCCACCAAGAGCCAGTTGCAAGTCTCTTGGGATGGGTTTGGGTGGGTTTCATCGAGCTCAATCACGCGCAGGCTCGAGTGGATTTGGAATGCACTGATTTGTGCCAGTCCCAGCCCACTGACTTGAACGCACCGATCGGGTTGAATGGTGGCTTGCACTTGAACCACCAAGGGTTTGTAGCTTCTGGCATAGTCCAGCAGGGGAAGCCACAAGCTCATGAGCAGCAACCAACACAGGGCAGCCCCCCCAGCGGGCAACACCAATCTGACCCACAAGGCATGTCGTTTGCGGCCGACCCTCCAGTGAACGAGGGCAATCCAGACGCAAGTTGCTATCAAAGCACAAATAAAACTCAGGGCATCAAACTCAGGGACAAAGCCGGGGAGCAAACGCGCTACATTTTTTGCAGGTTGGGCTGGCCAACCCGTTTGCATGGCCAGCCACACGACCCAAATGATGAAGGCGCAGCCACAAAAGAAGATCAGTGTGAACCAATCGATCAGCGCACTCACACTCCTTTGAAGTGTCGGTAGGGCAAAGGCAGCCAAAGCGGCCCAAAAAGGCAATGAGAGAAGCAAAATTCGATCAGGTGGCACGCTCAAAATGGCGCTCACGCAAAACAAAAGACCCATGGAGAGTGGAATCATCAGGTGCTTGCTCCACTCCCCAGATAGCCAATGGTGTCTCCACCTCCAAAGGGTCCAAAGGGAAAGCGGCCAAGCAGGCCAGGTGAACCAAATCAACAGGTTCAAGGTGCCACTCCAAGCGCGCCAAGACATTGGGGGGGAGACCAGTCTCCATTGCCAAAGCTCCTTGGGTGTGATGAGTGCCACCAAGGCGGTGATGACCAGGCACAGGAGTGTTTGTGTTTTCTGATACCGATTGGGCTCTGGATCAAAGGCGATGAGGGCTGAGCCAATGAGTCCCATTCCTACTGATAAAGAGGGAGCGCCCGAGAGACTGAGGCCGAGCAAAGACAGGGCTCCTAAGAGCAAACTTTTCTTTTTTTCGTGCGCCATCATGCTGAGCGAGCAAAAGGCCAAACACACAGCGCACAGTTGAATGAGAATGGGGGTCACTTCGTGGCTGGGAAGAGCCAGCCCCAATGAGGCGATCAGTGCCAACAGCGCTGCATCAGCCATGGTGCGTGCATAGTCTTCCTCTTTGGCCTCACCCCCAAAGGCAAAAGCGACAGGTTGTGCTTTGCTGGACTTGCTCAAATAAAAGACCGCGTACCAGCACCCTCCCATCGAGAGAAAGGTGCTTGCAATGAAAGGCACCCGCACCGCGTATTGGGGTTGAATCCATGGTCCTAAGAGTTGAATGAATCCGGCTCCCAGCCAATAAGGCAAGAGTGCAGCAAGCTCTGGGGATTGCCCCATGAAGGTTGGGTGCCACCAATCGCTGGCTCCTTGAGCCAGGTTCATCATGAAACCCAAGGAGATCAGGTCAACGGATTTCCATGCCTCTCGAAACAAAAAGCCTGGAAGCACATAAGCCAAGCAAAATAAAACCAGGGCCACACGTGGCAACCCACGCACACCCTCTTGGGTCACGATGGCGGGGGAGGGTTGTTGGACCATGAAATATTGAGGTGTTGAGCGAGACTTTAAAGAAAGGCCATTGAGGTAGGCCTAAAAAAAACGGCAGCGCCACTGAAGGTGCTGCCGCTTTTTGTGAGAAACGCAAAGCCAGGGCAACGGGTGCCCAAGAACTCTTTAAGCTTTGACGGGCGTTTTGCCGTATTTGTTTCTAAAGCGCTCAACACGGCCACCCATGTTGTCCACTGATTTTTGAGTTCCTGTGTAGAAGGGGTGTGATTCACTGGAGGTATCGAGTTTGTACAAAGGTAACTCGCGACCGTCTTCCATTTTGATCATCTCTTTGGTATTGGCGCATGAACGGGTCACGAACTTAAAACCATTGGACAAATCTTGGAAGCAAATCTCACGGTAATTGGGGTGAATGCCTTCTTTCATGGGGAATCTCTTTTCTCAAAAAATTATTCGGTAGCCACGCGAGCCAATCTCACGCACTTTCCGTAGAACCCAAGATTATAGCTCGAAAGCGATGATTTTGGGCAAATATTGTGGTTTTTTGGCGTTATCAACCGCCGCGACGCATGAGATCGAAGAAATCAACGTTGGTTTTGGTCGCGCGCATGTTTTTCAGCATGAGTTCCATCGATTCGACTTCGTCCATGTTGTAGATGAATTGACGCAAAATCCGGGTTTTTTGCAGGATTTCTGGTGCCAAAAGCATCTCTTCCTTGCGTGTGCCACTTCGGTTGAGTTGAATGGCGGGGAAGACGCGTTTTTCGTACAAACGTCGATCCAAGTGAATTTCGCAGTTTCCAGTGCCCTTGAACTCCTCAAAGATCACTTCATCCATGCGAGAGCCCGTGTCGATGAGGGCCGTGGCGATGATGGTGAGGGAGCCACCTTCTTCAATGTTACGCGCCGCTCCAAAGAATCGTTTGGGTCTTTGCAAGGCATTTGCGTCTACGCCACCGGTCAGGACTTTGCCAGAGCTTGGAACAACATTGTTGTAGGCCCGGGCCAAGCGGGTAATGGAGTCGAGCAAAATGACCACATCTTTTTTTAATTCGGTGAGCCTTTTCGCACGCTCAATCACCATTTCCGCCACGTGCACGTGGCGAGCCGCTGGTTCGTCAAATGTGGATGCAATCACTTCGCCTCGCACACTGCGTTGCATCTCAGTGACCTCCTCGGGGCGCTCATCGACCAAGAGAACCATGACGTGAGAGTCGGGGTAGTTGGTGGTGATGGCGTGAGCAATGTGCTGCATCATCACGGTTTTGCCGCTCTTGGGAGGAGCCACCAACAAGGCGCGTTGACCTTTGCCAATGGGGGCGATGATGTCAATCATGCGTCCGGTGATGTTTTCCTCACTCTTGATGTCACGCTCAAGACGCATTTGCTCTTTGGGAAAGAGGGGCGTCAAGTTCTCAAACATGATCTTGTGCTTGTTGTTCTCAGGCAAGTCACCGTTGACCTTGTCCAACTTGGTGAGTGCAAAGTACCTTTCACCATCTTTGGGAATTCGGACCTCGCCTTCAATCATGTCGCCAGTGTGTAAGTTAAATCTCCTCACCTGGCTGGGACTGATGTAGATGTCATCTGTGCTTGCAGTGAAGCTGGTGTCGGGGCTTCTTAAAAAGCCAAATCCATCGGGCAATATCTCAAGCACACCGTCGGCAAAGACTTGCTCGCCTGCGCGTGCGCGCTTTTTGATGATGGCAAACATGAGTTCTTGTTTGCGCATGCGGCCGGTGTTTTCAATCTCAAGTGCTTCAGCTTGCTTGAGTACTTCAGACACGTGCAGTGCCTTGAGTTCGTTCAGATGCATGGGGGGACTCTCCAAGGAGGAGTGTGTTGTAAAAAGATTGGGAGTAGGTCCGAAGAAAAATGAGCTGAAAGCTCTGGGACCGGTCAATGGGCTGTGCTTGCTCGCAAGCTACCCTAGACAAATCCTATTATGTCAGGAAATAAATGCTTTGTGAACAAGTTTTGCATCTCAGGGTTTAAAAAGTCGTTCGAAAGACTCCTACATTGGGGCAAGTGCAGAGCGAAAATGAAACCTCTGAATAGCAAAACGGGGCCATGAGAGGCCCCGTCTGGTTCAAAAATTGTGAATCAAATCAACAACTTTAAGGAATGGAGTTGGTTTTAGCCCAATTGCTGGTCAATGAATGCGGTCAATTGTGCTTTGCTCAATGCACCCACTTTGGTTGCAGCAAGTTGTCCGTCCTTAAAGAGCATGAGGGTTGGAATACCACGAATGCCAAACTTGGAGGGAATGTCACGGTTTTCATCGACATTCATCTTTGTAATTTGTAATTTACCTTCGTAACCAGTGGCCACTTCATCCAAAATAGGAGCGATCATTTTGCAAGGACCACACCACTCGGCCCAGTAATCAACCAAGACAGGCTGTGAGGATTGAAGAACATCGGCTTCGAAGGAAGCGTCTGTGATGTGTTTGATGAGTTCGTTGGCCATTTTGTGTTCCTTTGTGCTGGTGGGCGAATACCTCTTAAACTGGGGTCTATTTTGACAGAAACAATGCCACTGCGTTTTTTTGTGGATTAATTTGGACCAAATCGTGATCAAATGGCGTCCTGCCAAGTCAACGGAATCAATTTTTGGAGTGCTTTGACCATGACGACAACCCCCTTGTCTATCGATGTTTTCTCAGATGTGGTTTGCCCTTGGTGCTTCATCGGCAAGAGACGTCTAGAGCGTGCACTTCAGATGTTTGCCGTCCAGCATCCAGACCAACCTGCGCCTTTGGTGAGGTGGAGTGCTTTTCAGCTCAACCCAGATCTAGCGCCTGAGGGGATCACACGCGAGAGATATTTGAGTGAGAAATTTGGCAATCGATCAACGGAGATCTACGAGCGCGTTAAAGCTGTTGGTCAGAGTGTGGGTATTGAGTTTCGTTTTGATTTGATCACGCAACAGCCCAACACCTTAAAGGCTCACAGTTTGTTGATGGTGGCTGAAAATCCCGCCCAACAGTGGAGCCTTAAAGAGGCAATTTTGACTGCCTATTTCATCGACGGCGCAAATCTAAGCTCGGATTCCGTTCTCACTCAAATTGCAAAATCAGTGGGCATGACGCAAAAAGACATTGATGCAGCCTTGAGTGAGGGGGGCATTCACCAAGCGGTGAGCGACAAAGATCGTTCGGCCAGGGAGTTGGGCATCAATGGAGTTCCATTTTTCATCTTCAACGGCACCTTGGGGGTGTCGGGTGCGCAAGATGAGAGTGTTTTACTCCAAGCCATGAACGAGGCGCTTGCAGAGGTTTGATTCGATCGACTCAGGTGCCCGTCTTGGCTCGCCAAGGGGCACTAAAAGGGAGTGGGAGTTGACGAGCCTTGACCCCGGCACTGGTTCT
>CAIKYO010000356.1 GCA_903831655.1 uncultured Burkholderiales bacterium | reverse complement strand
GAATACCTTTCATATCAAAGCAAATTGGTTAAAGTTGAAAATAAATCATCTACATCCTCTAAGCTAGTAATTTTTATCAATTTACTTTGCGGACTTATTAGGTGTAATGATGCATTGTGATCCAAATCATTGAAAGGTGGAACTTTGATCACATAAATTCCAAATTGATCCAATAATAAATTTAAGTCATTTGGATTTTGAAGCGTAAAAATATTCCATATAGTTTGATTTGCATCGACTTGCTTCGAGTATTTTCTGATTGCTTCTGCATCGTCGTGCTCTGGATCAAAACTTATTGATATCAATCTAACTTTGTCTTCTAATTTCTTTGATATGATTTTTCCTTGTAGTCCATCAAATATAGTTGTTTGAGATGTACAAATTGTTTTACACGATGTGTAGAAAAAATTCAGTAAAACAAAGCGATTATCTTTTTTGATGGAATCACTTAGATATACTTTTTGCCCGTTTTCATTTTGTAAAAGCAGGTTTGGTATTGATTCTGGATGTCGATCAATTTGATGGCGTCTATAACCTTCAGTGGTAAACGACTTTCCTAAATCTGTAGCAAGTCCAAGTATGAGAAATCCAATCACCAGCGTTATCGCTGAGCAAATAAACGTTGAGCTTAAATGTTTAACTTCCAGATTTGATTTCGTCAACATTTTTATAAGGTTCTTGTCTGGACTTTGTTGACTCTCTTTGTTTTTTTACCAAATCTCCCGTAACCGCTTGCTCATTGTTGGTCCAGTCGGATCTTATGTAGGTAAGCACTGCTGCAATTTCATCGTCAGAGAGTGCATTCCATGCGGGCATTACTCCCTTGTAACTAATACCCCTGACTTCAATTTGACCTTGAATACCGTGCAACAAAATATTTGCGAGAATAGCTTGGTCACCCTTGACCCACTCGGATTGAGCCAATGGAGGGAAAACACCTGGTAAACCGAGTCCATTTGCTTGATGGCAAGCTGCACATTTCCCAATAAAGACTTGTTTTCCATCTATTGAGTTAGTTCCGCTCAATTCTACTTTCGGTTCCAGTAACGAGAGCGTTCTTTGATCACCAAAATTTGTCAATTCACCGCTTGGAGTGATTACTATATAAAAAGCGCCCCACATGAACATAGCACCCAGCATTAAAATGACGATCCATGGAAGGGGGCGCATGCCTTCGCCAGGATCGTTTTTTTCGCGCTTTATCTGCTCACTATATATTGTTGCTGGCTTTTCTTTTAACATTTTTTTATCCATTAATTACTATCCCTCTTTTCCCTAATATCTGAATTTAAAGCAGGGTATGTGTGATTGAGCGATTGGAGGTATTGAACTAAATATATGGCTTCAGGTTTGGCGATGATCACGTGACCATCTTGAATAACCCCTGCGGGTAAGTTAACCACTTCTTCTCCTTCTTTAGCCAGTCCAACTCTGTTCTCGAACAAAAATGGGTAGGCCGGCATAATTGAACCAGGCGTATACGCTCTTGGTTGGTATAAATGTCCAAGATGCCAGTCTTTACTTGGTTGTCGTGCGCCAATGTTGAATAAATCAGGTCCAGTTCTCATGGTGCCCAACAGATGCGGGGTATCGTATTTGTAGTCCCCAGCAATAGAAGCTCTGCCCCATCCACGCTTTTGATCGGGACCTTGAGCAGGGTCGCGTGGTTGTTGCGAGTGACAGTAAACGCAACCGTTGGCTATGTATACTTGCCGGCCTGCCAATTGTTCTTTGCTGTATGGCTTTAAGCCCTCTGGTGCCTGCACATCTTCTAACAATAAATAAGGAAGCACTACCAATAAACCTGTCGCAAATGCAAGAATGACCATCGCACCTACGATGATGCGCAATTCATCCATTTCCCAAAAACTTTTGTTTTTAAACATTTTTACCCTCAAATTGTGACCAAATTTTATTTGTTAAGGAGCTTCCGATCAAAGTTGCTCCAAGTCGCTTGGGGCCAAATTTCCATCCCATAGCAAAAAAATGGAATGCAAAAATAAAGTGTCCGATTGTCATTAAAGCACCACCAATTGATCTTGCTTCTAGGTAGGGTAGTGTTATTGCTACGCTTTTCATAAAGGGCTCATCTGGATTAAGCATTGCTAAGCCTTGTAACCATCCACCAATCGAAAGCCAAACAAAATAAACTAAAAAACCAATAAATACGAGCCAAAAATGAAGTGATATCAAATTTGGATAAGGCCATTCCCAATTCATAACTCTAGGCATGATGAAATAAATTGCTAGCACAAAATAGCTTCTTTTGTTCGATACGAAAATTTTTTGCTAAAAATTT
>CAIKYO010000355.1 GCA_903831655.1 uncultured Burkholderiales bacterium | reverse complement strand
ATTCTGCATTGGTCTGGGTTTCCCTTTGGAAGACACTCATAAAGAGATTCTGTTTCAGACGCTTGATGGTGGGGGTCATTGGAAGAAAGTGAGCACGTCCAATTATCCCGATTTTCGTCCAACTTCCATTTCGTGCTTTGACCGAATGAATTGCAGTGTGACTGGCTATTCGTCAATTCCGCTTGCGCGTGAAGGGTTTACCTTAAATACCACAACGGGTGGCAAGGTCTGGAAGCTTGAAACTTTTGCAACACCTCCGTATCAAGATTTACTGAGTTGCGCATCACAATCAATATGTTTTCGAGTGGTCAACAACAAAGACAACTATTTTTTTGAAAAGTCCTCCGATGGGAAGGCGCAGTGGCTTCGAGTTTCAAAATTTCCAATTTTCCCGGATGCGCTTACCTGCCTAAGTTCGAGTGAGTGTGCCGCCGTTGGTGCGCAAACTAATTCAATCGGTCAGATGATTTTTACCTTCACTAATAATTCTGGGGAGACTTGGAACAGCAAAAAAATTGACCTAACTGAAATACCGAAGGTTTCTCTCGAGTGTCCGAGTGAAAATTTGTGCCTTGCAGAAGGCCTTAAAGTCATTCGGCAGAACATTCCGAGTTTTAAGTCCCAAGTCGTTCTCGGAGGTATTGATCAAACTTTCGCGAACGGCCAGATTTCAGGTATTGCCGTTTCTTGCCCTTCTTCGACTATATGTTTTGCGGTGGGGCAGGATCCTAAAAGCCTCAAGACCGTGATGTTGGAAAGTAGGGACAGCGGACTTCATTGGCAAGGCATGCAGGCTCCGCATCGCCTGTCGCTGGTCGATGCAATCTCTTGCCCAAGTTTGAATGTTTGTTTCGCTGCCGGAATGTCGGAATTCGGAAGTCAGTATGTGTATGAGACTAAAAATGCGGGTCGTAATTGGAACCGCAGTAAAATTCAATAGGTATCGATCTTGCAACCAGGATTGAATGACTATCAGCCATGGAACGAAGTCAATCCCGGTTGATTTCTCCTAAATTTCACGAATTTGATAATTCGGATACACTCTCAAGTCGACTCGACTGATTAATAAATTTAGGACAAACCAATGCCACGCACCAGAGAAGATTCGATCAAAATGATGTTAGCTTGGGCCGGAGTTTTGAGCGGACTTCTGGCGCTCATTGTATTTTTGGCCTGGCTTGTGCCTTTCGCTTTAAGTCACATCAAAGGTGGAAAACAAGAGGCAGTATGCGCCTTAGTCATAGATCGAACGACCTCTGACAACAACATTCAATACCAAGAGAACTTCAAACGCTTGGCTGACGAAACTCTAACGTCTTGCGCCGAAATAAGTGCGACGCTTGATGTTTGGACAATCGATCAGAATGGTATGTCTGGATCGCTCCATGGTCAATTCCCACTTTTTGGATCGAGCGTTAGCGGACCGCTTCGAGCAACGCAACTCAAGAAAAACTTAACTGAAGCAAAGAATGCAATCAGTTCAATTTTTCGAGATCAGGCGCAAACAAACATAGGTGACTCCAACATCATTGGAGTGTTACATGATGCAGCGTCAACTGCAAAGAGTCAGGCCCCGTCAAAAGGAACAAAAAAGTATCTCGTAGTGCTAACTGATGGAATCCAAATTACGAGTGACTTGACTGTCGGTTCGTTGAATTCATTGAGTGCGGATCCCAACCAACTAGCAACAAGTGCAAAATTGCTAATTCCTGGTCTAAATTTCAGCGGAATTAATACCACCTTCTATGGGGTTAACTCGGGCGAAGTCGGTTCAACTTCCCAACAGCTTCCGCTCTGGTTTGAACTCAAAGTTCGGCAATTCTGGAATGATGTGATCAGTCAAAATGGGGGGCGACTCTGTCAATACCAAACCGATCAAGCACAAAGTGCGATATTGCAAAATTGTGGAGCATAATGTTGAGGAATACATTTTCAAAGGTTCTGTACTCCCTACCCGAGTTGGAAAGCCCGACTAAATGGGCAACAACCATGGCTTCGAGAAGAATTCGTGTAACGGGCAAGAGGTTCGGGAACAAAGGTTT
>CAIKYO010000354.1 GCA_903831655.1 uncultured Burkholderiales bacterium | reverse complement strand
GAACCTGTTTTGATACCACCAATAGCCGGGGAAGAAATCGCATGGAATTCCGCCGTGGTAAACGCCAGCCCTGTATGCATCCGCCAAGCCATCATGTGCACCTATGCACTTCAGCGCTTTAGGGGCAACCTTACCCAAAAACCATTGCAGCATACAGTAATACGATTGGCCAATGCTACCAACACAACCATTGGACCAAGGTTGGACTGAGACCCAATCAATGACATCGGCCATGTCATTTGCATCGTCTTGGCCTAGAAAAGTAAAGTGTCCACCCGAACGTCCAGACCCCCTCACGTCCATGTGAACGTAGACATATCCTTCATTAACGTAAAAATCAATAGGACCCGTCTCTCGCCATAAGAACTGAGGGCTTGAGGGCAGTGAGTTGTTGTCAAAACGATATGGAGAAGCTGCAAATAGGGCAGGATAAACTCCATCCTGACTGGGTCGATAAATGGCAACGGCGATTTCTGTACCGTCTCTGACCTTGACCATTTGAACAATAGGTTCGATGTTTTCACTCATTTCATTAGACCAATCGTAGAAAAAGTTAAATCTGAATCATCAAGGTTCAAAAGTAAAGTTTTGATCCTTCACAAAAAGACGCCAACGCTCAATGTCTTTTTTGATAAATTCACCCAATGCCACAGGTGTGCTTAATTCGGGAATGATGCCTTGCAAGTTAAATTGATCACGCACATCAGGAGAACTTAAGATTTGTTTAAGGGCAGCGTTCAACTGATTCACATTCTCCAGTGGTAAGCCCGCTGGTGCCGACATCCAAAATGTAACGATCAAGTCCAAGCTACCAGCACCCAATTCAGAAAGCGCTGGCACTGAAGGGGCATAACTAGAGCGAGTGTCTCCAGCTATTGCCAAGATTTTTATTTTTCCACTGCGAACAAAGGGCATTGCGGTGTGCACGGGCATCATCATCATTTGAGTTTGCCCCCCAATCAAATCTGTAATCGCCCCTGTGGCACCTTTGTAGGGAACATGCAAGATATCGAAACCAAAGCGCTTTTTCAGCACCTCCATGGATAAGTGCTGAGCGGTACCAGCACCCGAGGAACTGTAATTAAATATGCCCGGTTTTTGTAAAACGAGTGTTTTAAATTCTTCAAAATTTTGAACCTGCAAACTGGGATTGATGACCAAAGCGAGGTTACTAACGCCAATTTTCCCAATCGGCGTAAAGTCTGCATTGGGATCATAGGGAAGCTTTTTATAGAGCGCAGGTGTTACATTGAACGTATTCACAGTAATCATGAGCACGCTGCCGTCGGGTTTGGCTTTGGCCACATAATCAGCACCAATATTGCCACTCGCTCCCGCTTTATTTTCAATCAAAACGGGACGACCCAAAATGTCCGACAATCGAGGCGCAATGATTCGAGATACAGCATCAATTCCAGTCCCTGTTGTATAGGGAACAACCAACGTTGTGAGGGTCGGTTGGGCAGCCCATAAAAAATTCCAACAGCAAGCGCAAAGCAGCGACAGTATTTTTTTCATATGGCCCAATGGGGTAAGAGAATTAGACGAGAACTCAAAAAAGAGTCAGTAACCAAGCAGTTTTAAGTTTAGTCAAACCTGCTTGGTTTTCATCTAATGACAAACCCCATTGAAGACACTCAATGCATTGCGACCTCTATCAATTGCGGACCCGACATGACCAGCACCTGCTTCAAGGTAGCGTAAAAATCCTGCAAATTCGTCACTCTAAAGCCCTCAACCCCTTGCGCCTTGGCAAGACCAACCCAATCCAACGCTGGCGCATTCAAGCTGAGCATACTTTGTGCTTTGTGCCCTGAGTTTGCGCCCACATTGACCAACTCGCCCTTTAAAATCTCATACGACTGATTGGCAAAAATGATCACTTTCACGTTCAAATTCTCCCGGGCCATGGTCCACAGAGATTGCAATGTATACATGGCGCTTCCGTCACCCTCAAGTGCGATGACGCATCGAGAGGGTTGAGCAATTGCTGCTCCTACAGCTGTGGGAAGCGCAAACCCAATTGAGCCCCCCATGATGTTGAGCCAATCGTGGGGATGTGCACCCATTGTGAGAGCATCAAACTCGCGTCCTGTCGTGATCGATTCATCTACCACGATGGCACCCTCAGGTATCAATGCAGTCAGCACTTGGGCAATGCCCAGATGTGTAAACTCGCCCTCCGGGCGGACCTGTGGGCTCAGTGTTCCACACAATTCAACGGCATCCTCCACCGCCCCCAATTCATGAGCCAGTTGTCTGAGCGCATTCAAAATATCTTGGTCAATTGCAACCAACTCAGTAAGAGAACATCCACTTGGATGGAGATAACTTGGTTTATTGGGATACCCAAAAAAAGCAACAGGTTTTTTGGCGCCCACCAACACAATGTTCTCATAATCCTTTAACAATTCAAGTGCTGAATTCACAGAAAAAGGAATCGACTTCGCCCGAACTCGCCCGGCCCCCCGCTCCATTCGGGCATTGTTGTACTCAGATAAAACTATACTACCCGTGGCCTTTGCAATTCGTCCTGCTAACACCAAGGACTCGCCACGCAACGCAGATCCTCCCAAAAGCAACGCTTTCGGTCCCTGTGAACGAAGCACTTGAGCAATTTTTTTAATCTGTGCATCACCGACTTGCGGTGGATTTTGGGGTGTTCTGGCCAAAACGGGCTCAGATCCTTCACCCCAAGCCGTGTCAGCAGGCAAAATGAGGGTTGCGATTTCTCCAGGCGTTTTGCGAGCTTGCTCTATGGCCATCGCCCCATCTTGGGCAACGGCTTTGGAACTCTTGCTAACCTTGACCCAGTGCGACATGGGTCTTGCTACACCTTCAATATCACTGGTCAGTGGTGCATCGCACTCGATGTGATGCAAGGCGTGTTCGCCCACCACGTTCACAATTCCAGAGTTGGCCTTCTTTGCATTGTGCAAATTGGCCAAACCATTACCCAATCCAGGGCCTAGGTGCAACAAGGTTGCCGCGGGCTTGCCTGCCATGCGGTAGTAACCATCGGCAGCCCCTGTCACAACGCCTTCAAATAGACCCAATACACAGCGAATACCATCAACTCGGTCCAAGGCCGAGACAAAATGCATCTCTGAGGTTCCTGGATTGGTGAAACACACCTCAACCTCATTCAAAACCAAAGTTTTGGCTAAACTTTCTGCTCCGTTCATCATTTGAGTTCTCATTTCTGCTTTGAAAAGCTTTGCGAACTTCTACCTCCTCAGTGGGCAAAAGCTCTTGTACAAATATTAACCCATTCTCTGTCTCGGCGAGGCATCAAACCCAAATCTCTATGCCTGCTCAACGTCCCACACATCTATAGGAGCATGGGATAATGATCAACACTCCTAAGACCGATTCAAATTGATCATGACATCCACCTCTAACCCATCCTTTGCAGCCCTTAGAAACAAAGGCTTTCAAGCTCAGTGGAGCACCTTTGTGATGGCCATGATGGCAGACAACATTGAACATGTGATCAGCTACTGGGTCATGTTTGAGAAGTTTCACTCCCCACTTTTGGGTGGCTTTGCTGTGATCTCACATTGGCTACCCTTTTTATTCTTCTCGGTTCCCGCTGGTGCGTTGGCTGAGCGATTTGACCCCAGGCGTCTTATCCAAATCGGCATGCTGATGTTCATGACTTGTTCTTTGGCGTGGGGCTATTTTTTCGTCACTGATTCTCTGACTCAAACCAAAGCCATGGCATTGTTGGTGCTGCACGGTTGCTCTGGCGTGATGTGGCACACCTCCAGCCAATTGATGCTCTACGAGGTGGTTGAAGGGGCTCAGTTGCCCAGTGCCATTCGACTTTTGGCCACCGGGCGTTATTTGAGTCTGCTGGTTGGACCTGCACTTGGAGGTGTGGTTTTGCTTTATTTGGGAACAGTCAATGGCATATTTCTCAACGCCCTCTTCTACCTTCCCACCATCTTGTGGCTTTGGAAGGCGCCTTATGGACCTAAATTCAGAAAACAAGCAGTTCCCACTAGGCGAGCAATCAAAGGGTTCTCAGACATCACGCAAACCATCAAAGACATCGCATCGAATCCCATGTTGTTGAGCATGCTGATCCTTGCGGGAGCTGCCTCCTTTTTAATGGGCAACAGCTACCAAGCTCAGATGCCTGGTTTTGTAGAAGACTTGGCCCATGGGAACCCAAATTTGGCTTACAGCATGTTGCTGGCTGCAGATGCGTTGGGCGCGCTCATTGCGGGCTTGGTCTTGGAGGGCAAGAACCTCTTGCCTGCCTCACCCAAGAGCGCATTGATATTGGCTTTTCTTTGGTGCATTTCACTCACTGGCTTTGCACTCTCCCCAAGCTTAGACATGGCGCTTGTTTTACTTGTCTTTGCTGGTTTTTTGGAGCTCTCTTTTAGCTCCATGACTCAGGCCATTGTGCAAATGAACGCGCCTGAGAACATGCGCGGACGGGTCGTTGGTTTGTACAACATGTCCTCTCTAGGCATGAGGGCTGGCTCAGGGCTAGTGGTTGGGGTGGGCGGGAGTTTGATTGGCATTCATTACGCCATGATCCTCTCTTGCGCTTTGCTGATATCGGTCGTGAGCGTGCTATACGTAAGACTCAATCAAGCCCACACCTTCACGTAAAACCCTTGACGCCTTGTCTCAATCCAACTTGATATTTCTAAGCTTGATGATGGCACCCAATTCGCGGGACTCCTCTTGGACCCTTTGTTTGAGAGCCTCGGGTGAAGACCCTATGGCTTGCCATCCTTGGTTGAGTAGGCGTTGTTTGAATTCCTCATTGCCAAATAAACGTGAAATCTCCGTGTTCATTCTCTCCTTGGCCTGTGCACTCAGGTGAGCAGAGCCAACCAATGCGGTCCAAACCTCAAGTCTAAAGTCCCTGACCCCGAACTCGGACAAAGAAGCAATTCCGGGTGCCAAGGCGCTTCTGGCGCTCGTTAACCCAATGGCTTGAAGTTTGCCTGAATGAACTTGGGGCAAGGCTACACCCGGGGGCACCAAAGCGAGCTGAATTTGCCCACCCAGCATGGCCGTGATCACTTGCGGATTGCCAGAATATGGAATGTGAACTGCACTCAAAGCACTCAGACGAGTTTTAAGCAACTCAATACCCAAGTGTCCGACTGATCCGTTACCAACGGATCCATAGTTCCAAGTGTCGCCCGCAGTTTGCGCGGCTTTGATGAAGTCTGGGCCAGATGGCAAGCTCGAAGGAGCCAGCAAAATCAGAGGTGATGTGGCCAAGAGTGACAGAAAGCTGAAGTCTTGAGCGGGGTCGTAGGGCAATTTGGGGTCTAGCATCTTCGCTGAAGTGAGGTTTCCGTTGATGACCACACCAAAGGTGTGATCATCGGTAGACTTTGCAACTTGATCGGCAGCAATGTTGCCTGAAGCACCCGGTTTGTTATCAACCACCACTGCTTGGCCCAGGGTTTTAGACAAACCATCGGCCAAGGCACGAGCAACCATATCTGGTGTTGACCCACCTGGAAAACCCACCAACAAATGTACTGTTTTGGTGGGCCATGTACTCACCCGGTCTTGTGCAAGGGCTGCTTCAAAAGAACACAGGAATGAGAACAATAAAAGGCCACTTAAAAATCGAGTTAAAGTAGAAAATGTGATCATGGGAGATTTAAATTTCATTAAGTTTGATGGTTCAATACTTTAGAGGTCACCGAAAAGCTGTGCTCCATTGAGCTCATCAGCCCAAGAATACACCCAACTCGATCAACCTGTCTTGCAACAAAGAGGCTCTCAACTCTTTGGGCTTGACTCCAGCGCGAATGGCCTGAGCTGCACCAACCCCAGCAGCCTGCCCCATCACAAAACAAGCGCCCGAGACACGGGCAGCCGATTGCCCCCCATGGGTCATTGAAGCACAACGCCCAACAACCCACAGGTTGTCCATTCCTTTGGGAATGATCATTCGCAATGGCATTTGATTGTAGCCAGGCGTTCCCTCGTGTGGCCAACGAAAGGAGACATCTCCAGCGACATGCTCCTCAACCATCCAAGCGTTAACACCAATCGAGTCTTCAAAGCGTGCTCCAGTCAATACATCTTCCTCACTCAATTGGTAGTGGCCCACCACACGCCGTGTCTCCCTCACTCCCAATTGTGGCGCAATCTCTAGCAAATACGCATTTTGAAAACCATCCACATGTGCATTCAAGAAGCGCACGAACTCAATGATTTGTGCGCGCCCCTCCACCTCAGCCCAACTCATTTGTAAAGCATTCGTACCGTCGACCGGAGATCCATCGGGATTCGCCAATTGGGTCACGTTGGCTCTCCACTCTGTGGGGTTCTTTTGGGGTTTGATGATGGGGGTGTTGCGTGAAAAGACGTAACCCAAACTGCGCGCCCGCTCCATGAGGGTTGAGATGCTCAGAAGACTCCTTTGTGCGGGCACTGCATCCACGCCATTCAAACGAAACATGCTCGTTGGATACATCATCTCTTGTCCCGTGAGTCCTTTCTCAAAGGGCGCTCCAGCATAAAAAGATAAATCTGCATCCCCTGAAGCATCGATAAAGGTTTTGGCCATGATGGCAAATCGACCAGACTTGTTTTCCACCAACAGCGCCTTGATCGTTGTGGAACTCTCTTTGACAACGCCCACGGCTCGGGTGTGAAAGAGAAGCTCTACCCCAGCCTCTAGTGCCAAGCGGTCAGCTGCGACTTTGAAGATGGCGTTGTCATAGGCTTGGGCTGCTATTTTGTCCCCAAACAACATGTGTGGTTCATTCAGACCACCCAGCGACCTCATCAAATCCAGTAACTCAGTGGCAAAGCCTTTGACCACCACTTCAATGGATCCATTGACTTTGGCATGAAGACCACAGAAATTGGTGACCCCTGCTGCAGTGCCCATCCCTCCTAAAAATCCGTAATGCTCAACCAGCAAGGTTTTCATGCCCTCCTTGGCGGCACTGGTTGCGGCAGCCATGCCCGCAGGTCCACCGCCAAGAATCACCACATCATACTCACCCCATATGGGCGTGTGACGAGCTGGCTCAAGCAGTTGGTTTTGAAATCTATGGTCTTTGACACTCATCCAATACTTTCGCGAAAACTTAAATCAATTTTTTTTCTTCTACCTCAAACTCAAGGAGAACTCTTTGGGTACTGTCCCGATGATTTGAGATGAACTTGAGCAGTTAGCTGGTCATGGCTAGTAAAAACCACTAGCAAATTTACATTAAATATACATCCTTTCACCCTGTTTAAAAAATGGCACTACAGATATATTGAAATACGACAAAAAACGGAAAACAAAAATCTTTATCCCCCCAATAAAAGGAAAAGTCATCCATGAAACGCAGACACTTAATCAAAGGGGCAAGCACCACTTTGGCAGGCCTTTTTGCCGCAGACTCGATGGCCAAAAATCAAACAAAACTCTCATCGCCACACTGGATACACACCGCGGATGTTGTGGTCATTGGCTCGGGAGCAACTGGACTTCCCGCTGCATTGAAGGCCCGCGAAGCGGGTTGCTCGGTCATCGTGATTGAGGCCGAGTCGCATCTGGGAGGACACGCCATTTGTAGTGGTGGCAATTTACCTCTGGGAGGGGGCACCAGTTATCAAAAAAAGTGGGGCATCGAAGATTCACCCGATCAAGTTTTCAACGACCTCACCGATTGGTCAGTGGTGAGTGCCAATGGCTTTCCAGATTACCGCTACAACGACCGCGAGGTGATTCGAGCCTTTGCAGATCATTGTGCCCCCACCTTTGAGTTTTTGCTTAAACACGGTGTTGTCGTGGTTGACAAAGCACCCGATACGAGGGGGGGCAACTCTGTGGGATCCTCAATTCCCAGGGAGATGCACTGCGCGCCCATGGATTGGCCATTGATTCAAACTGGCCAGCCCGCAGACCCCAAGGTTAGACAATCCATGTCCACCGGAAATGGACTGATGCACCCATTGATCGCTTCGGCCAAAAAATTGGGGATTGTCTTTTTAACCGAACACAAAATGGAAAAAATCATTCGCAAGGATGGCAACAGCGGTGCCGTGTTAGGTATTGAGGCCAATCACAAAGGACAAAAGATTCACATCAAAGCCAAAAAGGCTGTGATTTTGGGCACAGGTGGATCCACATCTAACGTGCAATTTAGACGCATGTTTGACCCTCGCCTAACCGAGGAGTACTGCGGAGTGGCTGGAACACCTTGGTCATACCAAGATGCCAGTGGTGAACTTGCAGCCATGGAAATTGGCGCATCACTTTGGGGTCTTTTCAACAACACAGGTGAGTTTGGATCCGGCATTACCAAACCTGGCTCCATAGGTGGACAGTTTGGTTATGTCAATTTAAGGTTCTATCCTGGCAGCGAGGTCTTTCATAAAGCACATTCCATTGGACTTACCGTCAAAGACTGGCAAAATGTAATCACCGTGAACATGATTGGTCAACGGTTTTATGATGAAACTGGGCCTCAATACGAGTCAGACAACTACGGCGTAAATCCCAATTACAAGCCAGGGTCGTATTTGAACGCCAAAAACTTAAAATGGAATCCGAACAATTACCTCAATGCGGCGATGGCCGGCATTGGAGATGGGCACAACGGAGGCGGCCCCATTTGGGCGATTTTTGATCAAGCAGCTGTCGAACGCGAGAAATGGGATCCCATTGCGCCAAATGTAGATGCTGAGCGTGGATTTTTCTTCAAAGCCGATACTTTGCTTGAATTGGCCCAAAAGATAAAAATGGAACACCAACGCGTTCCCATGCCAGCGGAGAACCTGATGAAAACAGTAGAGCGCTACAACAGCTTTGTGGATCAAGGAGTAGACAGTGATTTCGGCAAGCCAAAGCCCAAATACAAAATCGAAAAAGGTCCCTTTTATGCCGCTTGGGCCACTCCCGTGTTGCATGACACACGGGCTGGAGTTCGAATCAATTCAAAAGCGCAGGTCTGTGACATGAAGGGAGAGGTCATTGAGGGACTCTATTGCGGAGGAGAGTCTGCAGGAGGTTTTAGCATGCACGGGCTTGCTAGAGCGACCACACAAGGATTCATTGCTGGAAAATACGCGGCCTTAGAACCCCAAAAACATTAATTCAGGGAATCCGAAATGAATAGCAAAAAAGACAATCGACTAGACCTGTTAAAGCATGGTTTATTCATGCTCTTAGCCCTTTTTGCCCAAGTGAATGCCCATTGCGCTCAGTTCATGGACAAAACACCCTTTCAAATCCAGCGTTCATACTCTCCGGGTGTCGTGACCCAAGGCGGTAAGACCATCTGGGTATCAGGGCAAACAGCACTGGTTGACGCAGATGGACGAGACATCAGCAATCAATTTGAACCGCAAGCAAAACAAGTCTTCATTCAAATCGAAAAAATTCTCTCAGATGCAGGAGCCGGCATGGGAGATATTGTTCAAATGATGGTCTTCGTGCGGGATTCAAAGGACGCAGCGAAGCTGCAAGAGATGAGAAAGGCACTTTTCAAAAACAACAACTTCCCAGCAAGCTCTCTGATCACAGCAGCTGGATTCGCTCGCCCGGGCATTGAAGTAGAAATTCAAGTTGTGGCTGTGCTTGCAGACACATACCCTGATCAAAAATAAGTCCCAGACGTAGAAAAGCCCCACATTCATGCCGATAGCGGCAATGTGCATGGGGCTTTTCAAACCACAAAAAGCACCTTAAGTGCTCTTAGGGATCTTAGGCTTTGTGGTGATCAATGATTTGATTAAACGTCTGGCTTGGACGCATAACGGTTTCCATTTTCTTGCGATCAGGCAAGAAGTAGCCTCCGATATCCACAGGCTTACCTTGCACCTCTTTTAGCTCTTGAACGATCTTTTGCTCATTATCACTGAGTGATTTCACAAGACCTGCAAAGGCACTTTGGAGATCCTTGTCCTCGCTTTGAGCTGCCAACTCTTGAGCCCAGTAAAGGCTCAAGTAGAACTGACTACCGCGATTATCAAGTTCACCTGTTTTGGTCGAAGGATTCTTATTGTTGTTTAACAATTTACCCGTGGCTGCATCCAAGGTTTTAGCCAATATTTTGGCTTTGTTGTTGTTGGTTTTGATGCCCAATTCTTCAATACTGGCAGCCAAAGCCAAGAACTCACCCAAAGAATCCCATCTCAAGTGGTTTTCTTCAACCAATTGTTTAACGTGTTTGGGAGCTGAACCACCAGCTCCAGTTTCATACAAGCCGCCTCCAGCCATCAAAGGCACGATGGAGAGCATTTTGGAGCTCGTTCCCAATTCCATAATGGGAAATAGATCGGTCAAATAGTCGCGAAGAATGTTACCTGTGACGGATATCGTATCTAAGCCTCTGATCACACGCTCAAGGCTGAAGCGAATGGCACGCACTTGCGACATGATATGAATATCAAGCCCCTTGGTATCGTGATCTTTGAGATAGGTATTGACCTTCTTGATGAGCTCAGCCTCATGTGGGCGATAGGGGTCCAACCAAAAGACTGCTGTCATGCCCGAATTGCGTGCTCGTGTCACAGCCAATTTAACCCAATCGCGAATGGCCGCGTCCTTGACCTGACACATGCGCCAAATGTCACCTGTTTCAACATTTTGTGACAACAGTACCTCACCCGTTGCCAAGTCCACAATGCGAGCTTCGCCGTCCTCCGCAATTTCGAAAGTCTTGTCATGTGAACCATATTCCTCGGCTTGTTGAGCCATCAAGCCCACATTGGGTACGGTGCCCATGGTGACTGGATCAAATTTGCCGTTGGTTTTGCAGAAATTGATGGTCTCTTGGTAAATGCGAGCGAAGGTGCTCTCTGGAATGACCGCTTTTGAGTCTCTAGCAGTACCGTCCTCTCCCCACATTTTGCCGCCAATTCTGATCATGGCGGGCATGGATGCATCAACGATCACGTCGTTGGGGGCATGCAAATTGGTGATGCCTTTGCTGGAGTCGACCATGGCCAACTCAGGGCGATTGGCGCGACAAGCTTTCAAGTCGGCCAAGATTTCTTCTTTCTTGGCAGCGGGCAATGTTTCAATCTTTTCATAAAGATTGACCATGCCATTGTTGACATTGACGCCAAGCTCATCAAAGAGTTTGCCGTGTTTGGCAAAAGCGTCTTTGTAGTACACGCGCACAGCGTGACCAAAAACGATGGGGTGGGACACCTTCATCATTGTGGCTTTGAGGTGAAGAGAGAAAATAAGGCCCGTTTCTTTGGCGTCGTTCATTTGCTCTTCAAAGAACTCACAGAGCGCTTTTTTGCTCATGTACATGCTGTCAATGATCTCGCCAGCCAACAAGGACAACTTTGGCTTCAAGATCATTGTCTTACCGCTCTTGGTGACGAGTTCCATTTTGACGTCACGAGCCTTATCAAGGGTCATGGACTTCTCGCCGTGGTAGAAGTCTCCGTGCTTCATGGTCGCCACGTGGGTTTGTGAAGCCATGCTCCAAGTACCCATGCTGTGGGGATTTTTACGGGCAAAGTTTTTAACGGCCAGTGGTGCACGGCGATCTGAATTACCTTCCCTCAACACAGGGTTTACTGCAGAACCCAAGCACTTGGAGTAGCGATCGCGGATCGATTTATCCTCATCGGTTTTAGGATCTTCAGGGAAATTGGGTAATTTGTAGCCCTTGCTTTGGAGCTCTTGGATACAAGCCTTTAACTGAGGCACTGAAGCACTGATGTTGGGCAACTTGATGATGTTGGTATCGGGCACCAAGGTGAGTTTGCCCAAATGTGCCAAATTGTCAGGAAGTTGTTGCTCTGGGGTGAGGAACTCTGGAAACTCTCCCAAAATACGGGCCGCAACAGAAATGTCGCTCTCGGCGATTTCGATGCCAGCGGGGGCAGCAAATGTGCGAATCAGGGGCAAAAATGAGGCCGTTGCCAACAAAGGGGCTTCATCGGTCAAGGTATAAATGATTTTAGAGTGTTCAGTAGACATTGATGCGTTACTTTTTGATGATGAGATGAAATAAAGGCTTGGAGGTGGTCCATCCAACCCAGTCCTTTGAATCTTAAGCCACCTTGTGGCCCTAAGGGTGGTGCTATTTTACTCCTGCAATGTGCACTTTGACAGCGCCAAACCCAGCGATTAACAATAAGCTAAAAGGCACTCAACAGGCGCAAACACTGCGCAGTGTTGAATCAGAAGACCCCAAACTATTGACGAAGGTTAAGCAGTTTTCTTGCATTTCCACCCAAAATGGCTATTTTTTGATCGTTGGTCAGCGTTTTGGTATTCAAAACCAACTCAGCAGGATGTTCCTCCCAAGGGATGGGGTGGTCGGTGCCAAGCATCAATTGAGACACTCCGACCTGGGCAACCAAGTGCCTCAAGGCCTCTGGGGTGAAGACCAAGTTGTCGAAGTAGATTTGCTTGAGGTACTCAGAGGGGGCTTTTTTGAGAACAATGTTGGGGTTGCAATTTTGAGGTGATACAAAGCAACTGTGATCCATGCGGGGTGCATAAGAACCCAAAAATCCACCTCCATGCGCTGCAAGTATCTTCAAATTGGGCAATTCATCGAAAATACCTTCGTAAATCAAATGCTCAAGAGCCAATGTGGTGTCCAAGGGGTTACCAATGGTATTGGATAGCCACCCATTGCCTTTAAAGCGATTGGCCAATTCAGGTGTACTTTGCGGATGAATGAAAAGAGTGGCCCCCAATTCCTGCGCTTTGGCCAATACAGGTCGAAACTGGGGATCTGAAAAATCAGTTCCGGCAACGCTCCCCCCAATCGCAGCTCCTTTTAAGCCAAGCACTTTGACTGCATGCTCGAGTTGCTTGACCGCCAAATCTGGAAACTGCATGGCCAAACTAGCAAAAGCCGCAAAGTGAGAGGGTTCAGCAGCACAAAGAGCCGCCAAACCCTCATTGTTGATTCGACAAATTTGCTCAGCCACCTCTCTGGTTTGTTTGTACCAAAATGGATTGATGCTCAGAACCTGCAAGTCAATGCCTTGCGCCTGCATGGCTTTAACCCGCTCCTCAATGACAATGAAGTGCTCCTTCACACCTTTGGTCGGCGGCAAAACACTCTTGGCTTGATCTCCCATCAAGTCTATCGACTCTTGAAAGAGGCAGTGCGCGTGCACATCAACAGTTTTGATCCTTTTGCCCCCAACGCTCACGGGGAACAAAGGTACCCTGCCCTTTGACTCTCCTTGGGCAAGGGCATGCTCAAGCCCGCAACTACAAAAAGCCAGACCCGTGAGAGATTGGGCAGTGGTTTTCAAAAAATTACGTCGATTTTGCATGGTGATGTACCCAGGTTTTAATCGTCAAATCATAGTGGGGAAGGATTTAATAGGGCTTAATCGTTATCCCTAAAAAATAATCCAAGGGCGTTGAAATTACATGGTAATTCCCCATTCACATCGGCTGACAAGCCAATTAAGGTCAAAGCTCCGCGTAGGCATAAATTTTGACCATCTCCTCAATCCATCATGTTTATAAGAATCTTCGCATGTTCACTTTTGTTAACACTCGGCACAACGATTGCCTTGGCCGATGGAAGTTACTCTCGACTACCTGATCTACCCAATCCCGCAGTAGACCCCATCTTGAAAAAAGAGCAAGAGGATCGGATCGCTGCGGGTGGTCAAATCATCAACTTGCAACTGACGACTGGTCATGCACCCAAAATCATGATGGGAACGTTGAGTTTGGCCAAAGCACTGAGACTTGACGCAGAGACCCCTCGTTTACTGCGAGAAATTGCAATTATCCGTACTGCTGGCGTTGTTGGCTCCGATTACGAGTTGAACCAACACTATGGCTTGGCCAAGGCGTGCGCTTATCCTCAAGCCAAAATTCAGAGCATACAAAATTGGCGCAATTCCACTGAATTTGATGCCAAGGAAAGAGCGCTATTGGCATATGTGGATGAGATGACTCACATGGGGGACGTGAGTGATTTAACTTTCAACGAATTCGCCAAGTTCTTCTCACCCAAAGAAATCATTGAAATATCTGTGACCGTATCCAGTTACTATGGCAACGGACTACTCACCAAGGCACTTAAAATTAAACCTGAAGAAGATGGGCGAATCACCTATCCAGGAAAGTGCTGACAAATATTGATTGATCGCTTCGCCAAAATAGAGAGAAAAAACGCGAAGCTTCATCTCCAGTGTGCAATCACCTCTTGGGTACTGACCACTGGGGTGGTCCAACTCTTTAGAAAATCAATGCTCCTATCATGTGCTTGTTGAGTGTAGGAGCCGCAAGCATCCTCCACCACCACGCTGTAGTAACCCAGAGCGGCTGCATGACGGCAATTGAATTCGACTCCAATATCGGTAGCAACACCAGCAATCACCAGTGTTTTAATACCCAAGGTCTTGAGTCGCAAATCAAAAGAGGTGTCGACAAACAATGAAGGCTGACTTTTTTCGATCACGATGTGATGGGCTCCAGGCTTAAAGCCCTCCAAAAACTCAACATCCTCTCCCCCCTCAGTCATGGTCTCAACCAGCAAACTGGGATCAGTAAGCTTTTGCTTTTTCATCAAAAAGAGTTTGAAAGGTCCAGAGATCAGGTCCAAGGGCGGCAGAATATGACGACTCCAAAACACAGGTATCTTCAAAGCGTCAGCGGCTTGAATCAATTGATGAGCATTGGGCTTGAGACTCTCAATGTTGATGGCTTTACCAGCCAAACCTTTTTGCATATCCCACATGAGCAATGCCACTTGACCTTGGCGCAGAAAATCTTTAAGTTGAAGTGGCAATGCAGCAAGTGTCATTGTGGTTTTTCCTCGATTGTGTTTATAAATCAGCAGTGAGTTGATCTCTCAACCAATCGGCTGTTAGAGGGCGAAATTTATAGGGAATATTAAAACAAACGTGATTCCCCTCCTCGTAGACCACCAACTCGGACTGCCCCTGAATGGAGTTGGCAAGCAAAGTTCCTTCACTCGCAGGAATGATTTTGTCTCCCGCACCAAAAACGATCAGCGTAGGACATTCAATATGATTTGCAAATTTTTCTAGATTGAGTTCATGCGCGAATGACAAGGCCTGAGCGGTTGAGCTCAAATGAGCTCTAATGCGAAATACTTCTTGGGAAACTGCTGGCATTTGAGGCAATACTGGACCAAAATTGAATGGGCCACAATTTGCGATACAAGCTTTGAGCCTAGGCTCCTGTGCTGCAGACAAAGGCGAATAGAAGGCTCCCAAACTCTGCCCCACAACTCCGACTCGATCTAAATCGATTGCAGACTCAATCTTAAGATGATCAAGGACAGCTGACATGGCTCCCCCCCAGTCCAATGAAATGGGGAAATGGGCAGCGGATTCACCTTGCCCAGGACCGTCTAATGTCAGAGTGGCCAAACCACGACTTAAAAAGGCATCACTCCAATTGTGTAATTCTTCTTTGCAAGCATCTAAACCCGGCAAAATAATTGCCAAAGGCGGCTTGGATTCACCCAAGGGTAGACGCAAATAAGCATGAATGAAATCGCCAGAATAAGGAATTTTCAATTTCCTCATTGGATGAGGGTTACCAGGACTGGCCAAAGCATAGCAACGAAGCATTGAGTTTTGTGCTTGCTCATACTCTTCAGGAACAGCAGCAAAAAGGTGCTTGCCGTAGTGGTAATAAATCGCAGCT
This sequence comes from uncultured Burkholderiales bacterium, assembly GCA_903831655.1. GTDB lineage: Bacteria > Pseudomonadota > Gammaproteobacteria > Burkholderiales > Burkholderiaceae_C > Limnohabitans. Next base: position 3,557 of record CAIKYO010000354.1, on the reverse strand, counting down.
CTTAGCCACGCCTCACTTGCAGTGACGTGGTGACCTGCTTGCATCGCCTCATTGCCAAATTGTTCATGCTTAGATGCCTCCTCAGACCAAACTCGGCACCATTCAGACCAGCTGTCAACTCTTTTAACCAACCGCTGCATGTCATTGGGATCCACGCCAGTGGCAACGTAGCGAGGAATGAAGTGATTAAAAATTAAATCTACTTGTGGGTCTCTAGCCATTTTTTATCCCATGATGGTGTTGATTGGTGGCATTACCGTTTGGGTAAAAATTCTTCCGTATAGTATTTTGCCAAATTTGGTTTGGCAGAAACCATACCCATATCAAGCATCGACTGTGAGATCACCTCAATGGCTTGAGGGTCAAATTTACCGCTCAAGTTGTAATGAGGCATGAGCAAATCGTACAACTTGGATGACAAGTCCAAGCTCATGTTCAAGGTCTCGCTGGCAATTTTTACAGATTCGACCCGGTGTGATTTCATGTAATCAAGACCATTGAACCAGCACTTCATGAAAGACTTCGCACCCTCAGGATTGCTCGCAATGAGTTTATTGGTTGCGTAGATCACATGAATATGGAATTTAGGAACAATTTTTCCAAATCGAACCAAAACTAAACCACTTCCTTCCTCCTCTAGGTGGCCAGCGGTTCCTGCTTCAACGACCATGCCATCAATTTGATGGGTTTTGAGAGCAGCAGTTTGAGCACTGAAGCTGCCCAGAGGAACCATTTGCATTCCACCCTTGCCCCAACCTTGCTGAATAGAAAGCTCCCCAGCAGCCCACTCAGTGAGTGAGCCCTTGGTTGACATGCTCACCTTGCGCCCTTTTAAATCTGCGATGGTTTTAATAGGTCCATCTTTGAGAACCACCAATGCAAGATCCTCCGGCGCATCCGACATTGCAGCTATCGCTTTCTCGGGCGCACCTTTGGCCAAAAAGCCCAACTCCGGGCCAGCACCAAGTCCAATGTCAACGCTGTCAGCGGTCAAAGCTTGATGGAGTTGCGCACTTCCGCTAAACACAGTCTTTTGGAAATCAATTCCAAGTGAATTACAAACACCTGATTTAATAGCCACGTCGAAGGGGACGAATGAGTAAGTCGGTTGTGATAAACCAACTTTGATCACGGTCGCAGAGAACGCTTGGACGCCCGGTACAGCGATCAACCCAAGGCTTATGGCCAATTTGAGACTGGCTTTGAGTAAAGATTTGTGACTTTTCATGTTAAAAATATCTAGAGTTTGCGTTGAAATTTATCAATCACCCAAGATTAATGGATTCGATTGCTTTTAAATAATAGGTGTTGTCGTAATAATCATTGGTATCTTTTTCAAGCTTAACACCTTTGAAATCAGCTCGCAACGAAAGCACCTTTTGCATACCTTTCGTTGTAAATTCAGCATCCTTTCTAAAACCAGCAACTGGATCTGTAATTTGATTGTATGAAAGGGTTGCCATTTCAACTGTAAGCTTTAAATTTTGCATTAACAATTGAATCGCCAAATCTCGATTCTCAACTTTTAATATCCAGCGAATCGCATCAATGTAGGATGCCAGGTAGGAAATTAATAATTCAGAATTTTGTTTGGCCCAAGTGCTCTTTACAAAACCGCCTGTCGATTGATATTCTCCAATTAAGCGATAGGGATCATCAAACAATTTCATGCCAGCTTCCTTGGCATATAAATTAAAAGGCAGATTGAGCATTGTGAAATCAATTTCTCCTCGTTTGAGAGCATCCAAACGATAGCCCGTGGCTCCAATCGGAATCACAAAATAATCTTCACTGTTGAGTCCGTTCTGGCGCAGCATTTCATAGGCAACCAAAGCGAATGCTGTGTCAGCAGCATCAACGCCAAGTTTTTTCCCTCTCAAATCATCATACGAAGAAATGGTGGGTTGAGTGACTAACTTATTGAAGGCCTGATCCAAGCCAATCACAATACACACATCCTCTCCCGCCACATCAACCATTGCAACGGCATTGTCAACTGCAGAATGTGCAAAGTCATAGGTATTGTCAGCCAAACCGCTTCTTTGCTCCTGCGAACTGTGTGTGTAGGTCAAAGCAACGTCAATTTGGTATTTTTGGTAGAGACCTAACTCAAGCGCAACATAGTGGGGTAAATTTTGCACCCCAGGAAACACAATCACTTTAATGGTTCGATCAATCACAGAATAACCTCAAAAATAAAGTAAATAAGCAAACAAATTACCTCTTTAAAAACCGCAATTCAATCATGCTTAATATTGAGTTGAACCCCACAGCAATCACCACCGCCAAGGAAACCAAACCGAACAATGAGGTCGCATCAAAGGTTTCGGTGAACTGATGTGTAAAAAAACCGATGCCCTGGGTTGACGCAAACAATTCAGCCAGTAAAACACCCAACATGGATGCAACCATCGCAAGTTTCAAACTTGAAATCAAGGACGGCAACATAAAAGGCAACAAAATGTATCTAAATTTCAACCAAGGGCTTGCTCCCATGGTCAACGCAGCACGGTGATAGATGGGTTTAACGCCTTGAAGACTTGAACAAACAGTTAATAAAACAGGGAAAAATCCGTGCGTAACTCCAAAGACTACTTTTGAAGCAAATCCAACCCCAGCCACCAACATCACAATTGGCAAAATAGTAATCTGAGGGGTTCCGTAAAGCAGCAAAACAATGGACATTGCCAATGTATGAGTTGTTCTCCTCAGTCCTATGAGCAAGCCCAAACTCAAACCAATGGCTACAGAAATCACAAATGCAATTACAAGCTCAAGGATCAAAGATTTAAGAGCAGGAACAAAACCAGGTCTGGCCAGCAAATTACCCAAATTGCCAAACACCTTAGAGGGCGGACTGATAAACATGGGGTCAACCCAGTTTCTTGCTGCAAACTCCCAAACAGCCAGAAAAAACAAGACCACCAAGAGCCTAGATAGATTCGTCAAAATGCGCTTAGAAAACCGTGAGGAGATCATTTTGCATGCTCTCCAAATTTTTCTAATCGAGCCAAAATCGAAGACAAAGAAAGTGAAATTGAAATGACAAGCAAGATCCAAGCGTACATGAGCTCCGAATCCATCGCTTGTGATGCCTCAGCGATTTGATGACCCAATCCGCCAAATGAAGCAATCGTCTCGCCCCCCAAAACAGCTAGAAAAGAAAGCGTCAATCCAATGCGCAATCCAGTCAAGATCAATGGAATCGCACTGGGCAAAAGGACAAACCTAAAAAGCAGCCAATTGCTAGCCCCTGCAGACCTCGCAAAGTTAATGTGAATCAACTCAACCCTGGTGAACGCCGTGATGGTATTGATCAAGATCGGGAAAAAGCTAATGGTAAAACCAAGTGCGATTTTTGACCCAATTCCCAATCCGAAAATGAGTGCAAACAAAGGGAAAAACAAGATAGCTGGAATCGCATTGACACCATTGAGCACTGGCGCAATCATATTAACAAACCACAAAGAACGAGAGATAAAAAAACTAAGCGTTATACCAAGGACACTTGAAAGTAAAAATGAGGTGGTCACTTCGGAGAGCGTAACCTCTAAAGG
>CAIKYO010000353.1 GCA_903831655.1 uncultured Burkholderiales bacterium | reverse complement strand
TCAAAGACATCTACCGCGGCCATCCCTGGGTGGCCCAGGCTCAATGCATTGGCCAATGCGTCGCTCTCCACCAATTCAGCTCTTGAGGTGTTGACAAAGGTCGCAGTGGGCTTCATGAGCGCCAAGTCCTCTGCCTTGACCAATCCGCGGGTTTGGTCATTCAACCTCAAGTGAAGGCTCAAATAATCGGCGTTTGAGAAAAAATGCGCTTTGTCAGGGGATGCGCTGAAGCCTTGTTCAACCGCCTTTTGGCGGGAGCTGTCGCTGCCCCAAACCAAAACTTTCATACCAAAGGCTTGTCCATAGTGGGCCACCATTTGACCAATTTTGCCAAATCCCCAAATGCCAAGCGTTTTGCCGTGAAGGTTGCTGCCCAGAGAGAAATTTCTGGGCATGTTGGCTGACTTCAAACCTGATTGTTGCCAGATGCCGTGTTTGAGGTTTCCAATGTATTGAGGGAGTCTTCGTGCTGCAGCCAAAATCAAGCCCCAGGTGAGCTCAGCCGGTGCAATCGGTGAGCCCGAGCCTTCGCTCACAACGATACCCAGTTGGGTGCATGCGTCAATGTCCAAGTGAGAGCTGATTTTGCCGGTTTGGGAGATCATTTTCAGTTTGGGCAACTTCTCCAGCAAAGAGCGACTCAAGTGCGTGCGCTCTCGAATCAACACCAATATCTCAGCATCCTTGAGTCTAGCCACCAATTGCCCCTGACCCTTGATGGTATTGGTGTACACCTTGTGCGGGTAGTCATGGAGCTTAGATGCACACTCAAGCTTACGAACCACGTCTTGGTAGTCGTCAAGGATCACAATATTCATGTCTAAGCATAAGACCTTGTCCATCGGAGCAAGGAGGGGTAGCACGGCTGAGAATGACTCGCCCCTTTAAATCTTTCTTGATGAGCTACCTGTGGGGTTGTAAAACCCTCTCAAGATCTCGCGCTCATCAATAACTTTGTCTTGGGCTTTTCCAGTCCGAGTGGTTCAAAGGGTTTTGATGCCTGACTTGGTTAACTTCCAAGCTTATTTTGAGAGGGTGCACCAAAACACATTGTGCACCCAAATCTCAGTCATTCAATGGGTCAGAGTTGAATTTTCCAACATCACCAAACGATCTAATTCAGCACAAACGTCCTTCATGCTGCCAGAAATCACCATGCGGCCCGCTGTATTTTTGCGGCTCTCAGTCTCCAAGATACGGGATACCCTAAGAGGTTTTTTTGCAACATGAGAATAAGCTTGAATTGGTTTTTTCAAGCTTGCAGAGGGCTTTTGACGCCAGGTGGGGGTGATGCTCAATGGAGAGACGCGTTGACGTTGGCTCCAAGATTGGGGGACAAAGTCCACTCTTTGTGTGGTTTGGAAGATGCGAAACAAACTCAGTATGGCAATGCTCATGGTGTTCACTCGTTCAAAAGGTGTTTTAGAAATAAGAGTAGTAAATAAGAGATCTGGTTATTACATCAACATGGTGTTGCGGATGAGTCCTACAGCTAGACCTTCAATCTCAAAGGGCTCGCCAGGCTCAACAATGATCGTTTGGTAGTCAGGGTTTTCAGGGTGCAGTTCAATGAAGCCATCCACCCTTTTGAATCTCTTGACGGTGACTTCCTCTCCCAAGCGAGCCACAACGATTTGTCCGTTTTTGGCCTCTTTTGTGGATTTGACCGCCAGCAAGTCGCCATCCATGATCCCCACATCTCTCATTGACATGCCGCGCACCTTGAGCAAGTAATCGGGCTGCTTTTGAAATAAACTTTGTTCAACGTAGTAGGTGTGGTCAACGTGTTCTTGAGCCAAAATGGGTGAACCTGCAGCAACTCGACCAATCAACGGAAGCGTCAATTGAGCCAAACCTTCAATGGGGAGCATGGCTTGCACAAACCGAGACTGTTGAATCGATTTCAGAGTGTCTGACTTCAAGCGAATGCCGCGTGAGGTTCCACTCAAGAGCTCGATCACACCCTTTTTAGCCAAGGCTTTGAGGTGATCTTCGGCTGCATTGGCGGATTTGAAACCCAGCTGTTGTGCAATTTCTGCTCGCGTAGGAGGAGAGCCTGTTTGAGTGATTTTGGCTTTGATCAAGTCCAAAATTTCTTGTTGGCGGTCGGTGAGTTTTTGCACGTTATCCATGTTTTACCTCCACAATGTGTGTGAATTGAATCTGTTCAAAAAAGATCAATATCTGTTTTTGTATCCAGTAACTGTATTTTTGATCAGTTAATTTAAAAAATCAATACATGAATTCATCATTTATGCAAAAAGTTGTTGTTTTAGGCACAGGTGGGACCATTGCGGGTCTTAGGGACGACCCCAAAGACCCCACCAGCTACAAAGCAGGGCAAGTTTCTGTAGGAGATTTGGTCTCAAAAGCGGCTCAATTCCCAAAATTCGATCTCGTGTCGCAACAAATCGCCCAAATTGACAGCAAGGACATGGGTTTTGCCATTTGGAATCAATTGCTGTTGGCGGTTCAACGTTGTATGGACAACGATGATGTACTTGGGGTGTTGATTACCCACGGAACGGACACCATGGAGGAGAGCGCTTATTTACTGGCTCGATTGATCAAGCCCACCAAGCCTGTGGTGTTAACTGGCGCAATGAAGCCCTTTGATGCACAAGAACCAGATGGGCCAAAGAACATGCAAGAGGCCTTGCTGGTCATTCAAGAGCTCTCTGAGGCGAATATGCCTTGTATTTGCGTTGTGATTCATGGGGTTGTGCATTCTCCCTTTAGGGTTCAAAAATTAAACCTTCTAAGCGAAGCTCCCTTTTACTCCGAGCCTGCAACACCACAAGGGGGGACTGGAACCCCTGGGGCTTTGAGCTCCTTGGGTGAACAAGGGCGAAGCTTGGCGCATGAGTTGGGCAACTCAATGGTTCACCCCGATTCCATGAATTGGGGCTTGGCACCTTCTTTGTCTCATTTCACCTCCTCAAAAACACTGCCTAGAGTTGAAATTGTGATGAGTCACAGCTCCATGGGAGAGCACACTCTTTTGCACACATTGTTAGCTGAGCTCAAGCGTATGAGGTTGGACTCGCCCAACTCACCTTCGGAACTTAAAGGAGTGGTGATGGTGGGGCCAGGAGCTGGAAATTTACACCACGCCTTGTACGCTCCATTGCTCAAACTCATGGAGCTAGGCGTGCGCATCGTGGTGACGCATCGCGCGCCTTGGGGGACGGGAGGGGGAGGAATTCGTGTAACGGCCCCAACCCAAGCTGGGACTCAAAGTGAGGAGCTATCTCTTGAGCTTCCAAGAAGCGCACTCTCACCTGTAAAGGCGAGGATAGCACTGATGTTGAGTCTCATGGCTTGACGAGCAATTAAGCCAAGCCGCTTTAAGAGGATAGGGCTTGAAAAGCTCTTTCTTTGATCTCCTCAACGCTTCCCAGGCCACTGATGGCTCTGTAGTGAGGGGCGTGAGGGGCATCAGATTTAGCCCAATCTGAGTAGTATTTCACCAAGGGCTTGGTTTGATCTGAGTAGACTTCAAGACGCTTTCTGACGGTCTCTTCTTGATCATCTTGACGTTGAATCAAGGCTTCACCAGTGACATCATCGTGGTCTGCAACTTTGGGTGGGTTGAACCGAACGTGGTAGGTTCGACCACTTGCGACGTGAACCCGTCGTCCAGACATGCGCTCAATGATGGAGTCAAAGGGGACATCGATTTCAAGTACATAGTCCAAATGGACATGGGCCGCTTTCATGGCGTCCGCTTGGGGGATGGTTCTTGGAAAACCGTCAAACAAGAAGCCGTTGGCACAGTCGGCTTGTGTAATTCTTTCTTTGACCAATCCGATGATGATTTCATCACTCACCAAACCGCCCGAGTCCATGACTTTTTTGGCCTCAATGCCCAATGGGGTTCCTGCTTTAACGGCAGCTCGCAGCATGTCCCCGGTGGAGATTTGAGGAATACCGTACTTTTGGCAAATGAAGGTGGCTTGTGTACCTTTACCGGCTCCTGGTGCGCCTAAAAGAATCAGTTTCATGCTAGTCCTTAATCGTTAACTGTTGCAAAGCGCTGAATCGCCACAGGAGTGGTCTCTTTGCCTCTTGTTTTTTCTAATAGATGCCAAGGATATCACGTCTATTGGCTAAATTGACGAGACTCAACCCGCCAAAATTTTTCTCACCAACTCCAAATCCTCGGCCGTATCTACACCAGAGGCGCAGACAGTCTGGCTCACATGGACCTCAATGGGGAGGTCGTGCCAGAGCACCCGCAATTGCTCCAAAGCTTCAATTTGTTCAAGCGGACTGGGCTCGAGTGTGGGAAAAACCTTTAAAAAGGAGGCTTTGTAGGCGTACAAACCGACGTGACGAAGGGCTTTGAACCTGTTGGAACTTAGAACAGGTGCAAACGTATCTTCTGCTCGATTGGGCGCGTCTCTCCAAAATGGAATCGGTGCACGAGAGAAATAAAGTGCACGCGAGTTGTGGGAGAGCACGACTTTGACCACATTGGGGTTGTCAAAATCAGCTTGATTTTGTATGGGGTGCGCAACAGTGGCCATGGGAGAGAGGGGGTTGGCATGGAGCAAAGATGCCACTTGGTTGATCAATTCAGGCTCAATGAGAGGCTCGTCTCCTTGAACATTTACAACCACCTCACCGGGCGCCAACTGCAGCAACTCACAGGCCTCGGCCAATCGGTCGCTACCCGAGGGGTGGGAGGACTTGGTGATCACGCAAGCAATGTCATGTGCCACGCAGACCTCTTGGATGCGCGGGTCATCACAGGCCACGACCACGCGTGTGGCATTGGACTGAGCCGCTCGCATGGCAACTCGCACAATCATGGGTAATCCATGAATGTCAGCCAAAGGTTTGTTGGGCAAGCGAGTCGAGGACATGCGAGCGGGGATGAGGACACAAAAAGGATTCACGTCAAGCAATGAAAAAAGGTGAATGGAAGTTTGTAATAAGGGGCGCGAGAGCGTCAAAGATTAATAAAAGCCCTCTGTGCGTGAACGAGTGGGCAAGTTGGGTTGCTCAATCTCGAGCGCACTCTTCTTCGCTTAATGTTCTGGCTTGGGTTTCAAGCAGCACGGGAATACCATCTCGAATGGGATAAGCCAGTTTTGCGCTTTTAGAGATCAACTCCAAGCTTTGGGGGTTGTAAGTCAGTGGCCCCTTGGTGACAGGGCAGACCAGGAGTTCTAGAAGTTTCGTGTCCATGTTGTTGGTTTGAGTTGAGAAATCACTGTGGGGTGAGATGGACTCTAGGATACCGCATTGGGCTTCAAACAGGTGGCCAATGTTTGGTCGAAATGGGTTAGAAAAGCCCGATCGAGTTCGATATCCAAAGGCACAGCCCAAACATTTTCAAAATGAGGCCACAATTTAACGGCATCTTTTTCTGTGCACAGCAACATTTTACCGTGTGGGAGACTGGATCGATAATGACCTAGAGATGCGTGATCGGGCAGTGCCACGGTCTGAAGTTTTCTAAGCCCCACATCACCTAGCATCGAGAAGAATCCTTGAGGTTGAGCTGTACCTGCTACTGCGCAACAGGAGTCTTGGATGTTGATGAAGTCACTCAAATTGCGGATGTCACCTCGCTCATTGATAACCCTCTTGCTGAGCATTTTTTTGGCCAAATAGCCAGGCATTTTCGGGTTGGAAGTGGTGTTGATCACCCAAATAGGTACATTCAAGTTCTTGGGTGGCCAGGGCTCTCTGAGGGGGCCGCTGGGTAAAAGTCGTTCATTACCCAAGCCCCTTTGGTCAAAGACACAAATCACCAAATCGGGGCTCAATTCGGGGTGCTGGAGTCCGTCGTCACTCAAAATCACTTGAGTGTTGGGGAATAAATCAATCAAGGTTTGGGCAGCCTTCGCTCGATATTGGCTCACCACAACGGGAATTTGGCATTTGCTCCAAATCAGCAGGGGTTCATCTCCCACATCAAGCGCATTGGAGCTGGGGCCGATCACCAGAGATACATCTTTGGCACTGGTTTGTTGAGCTCTATAGGGTTTGGCGATCACGCCCACTTGGATGCCTTGTGTTTTGAGGTGTTCAACCAAAGCCATCAAGACGGGTGTCTTTCCTACACCTCCAGCCAAAACATTACCAACCACGACCAAGGGTATTCGTAGTCGATTTCTACTTGAGACGCGGGAAGGGTAGAGTTTTTGTTGCAACCAAAGTCGGGTGATCAAACTGAGCGGCCAAAGCAAAAAAGAGACGACCCCCTTGCTCTCCCAAGCTTTGATGAGTGTGTTGCTAAAAAAAGTTTTGAACATTTTTCAAGTGGGTAGGTCAACACTCGGTCGGGTTTGGGGCCAATGAGAGATGAATTTTTTGGAGCAAAGGCTCTAGATGTTACTGTGGTTTTTGGGTGGGCAGTGCTTTGTTCAATGCTGCTGTGTTTTGAATTGCAAAGGCCACCTTGGAGAGATGGCAGCGTTGGGCCGCTTCCATCGCTGCGACAACCCATTGATGTGGGGTGGCTTGGTCCGCATTGATGATCAATGTGGGAGACTCCAGGGATTGGCTCGCTTTTAAGAGTGCATCGCTTAGGGCATCGACTGAGTCATTGAGAGAGGGCGCTGAATCGGCTTGGGTATTTTCTTTGGGACCAGCCACCCATTGTCCTTGCAAGACGAACCGACCTTGAGAGGTGATTTGAAGTTGCAAGTCCTCGTTGGGATTGGGCTTTTTCAGTGACTCACTTTTGGCATGGGGTAAGTTGATCTGAATGCGTGAGGACTGACTGAATTGTGTGGTGAGCATGAGGAAAATCAAGATCACCAAAAGCACATCGATAAACGCGATGAGGTTGATTTCTGGCTCAATCGAAATGTGCTTTTTAAATTTCATCAGGCTCTCCGCTTGAGCGTGTGAGCCATCTCACAATGGGCCACAAGGACGAGCACCATTTTTTCCCCAGCGCTTTCAAGCTCCATCACAAACCGCTCAACCCTTGTTCTGTAAAAGCGCCAAAAAATCAAACTGGGAATTGCAACGCAAAGTCCCATTGCCGTGTTGTACAGGGCCATTGAAATACCTAACCCCAGCTCAGTCGGTCCTGAGACGCCTTGCGACTGAGAGGCAAAAATCTCAATCATGCCAACAACAGTGCCCAAGAGTCCAAGCAAAGGAGCCGCGGAGGCGAGGGTGGCCAAAGTCGAGAGATTCTTCTCAAGGTCCATCGCCAACTCACGACCCTTGGTGGTCAAAGCCAAAGTCAATCGTTTCTCAAATGCAATGGCATCGGTAACAAACCCGTTGGGTAATCGGCTTTGTTCCGCTTCCCATTCCGCCAAGCCCGCAGCCAGGAGGGATCCCATGGCTGAACTTGCGGCCAGGGGCTTGAGCTCCTCTTGGCTCAGAGGGATGTGTTCTCCAGGGGCCTTTAAGCGCACAAGAGCAGATTCGATCACATTTTCCACCAGCCCCAAGGGTGCGACTCTAGCCCTTCGCAGGTTCAAGCCCCGCTCGATGATGAGCGCCAAAGAGAGCACAGAACAGAGCAACAAAGGCCATATGGGCCAGCCCGCAGCTTGTATGATGGACAACAAAGGAAATTCTCCATTTGAATTTGGATTGGATTAAGCACTGAGGTCAATTGGCGCTTAAACCCTCTTGACCAAGACTGAGGGTTTAGCCGTATTATCCACGAGCTTTATTTTCACAGTTTAAGTGGACAACTTTGTGGATAACTTTGGTGGAAATGGGCAAAAGGTGCGTTAAATATGGGTTTTTCTTAAAACGGTCATAATTTAAGCAATATTTTTCTTTTTAAAATCAAAGAGTTACATGGAGAATGCTGGATTATTTGCTGTTTTGGGTTCAAGTCCAGATGAGCTTACTTTAGGTTGAATAAATCATTCATAGAAAGACACACAGGGCGCATGAATTCAAGCAATTTAACGCAAGAGCCTGGAACCACGGGCAAAATTTGGACGGTTGGCGCGCTGTGCCTTGCGGTATCGGATGCTTTGCAGGCCAGGTTCAATCCCGTCAACGTACAGGGCGAGATTTCTGGTTTTACACGGGCATCAAGTGGGCATTGTTATTTCACGCTCAAAGATGAATCTGGACAATTGCGTTGCGCGATGTTTAAAAGAGCAGCCTCTCAGTTGACTGGGGTTCTAAAAGATGGAGACAAAATTCAAGCCACTGGGCAAATTGGAGTTTATGCAGGAAGAGGGGACTTGCAACTCGTTGTTGAACGTGTACGCACTCAGGGCAGGGGCTCTCTTTTTGAAGAGTTCTTAAAAATCAAAAACAAGCTCCAAGCCCAGGGGCTTTTCGATGAAGCTCGCAAGAGGGCCCTCGTGGGCACCCCTCGCGCCATCGGTGTGGTGACCTCTTTGGATGCAGCGGCATTGAGGGATGTTTTGATCACACTCAAGCGGCGTGTCCCGCACATTCCCGTTATCGTCAGTGGCGCTTTGGTCCAAGGGCCTCAATCGGCTGCCTCTCTTATCACAGCCCTGACATCTTTGTACAAATTAGAGCAAGTTGACGTGATCTTGCTGGTTCGAGGAGGCGGTTCGATGGAGGACTTGTGGAGCTTCAACGACGAAGCCTTGGCCCAAGTGATTGCTCAATCCCCCGTACCCGTTGTGAGTGGGGTGGGGCACGAGAGTGATGTCACGATTGCGGATTTTTGTGCCGATTTGAGGGCGGCGACCCCCACTGCGGCTGCCGAGTTGTGTGCTCAAAGCAGGGACAGCTTGAACTTAGAGCTGTTGGCCCTTCAAGAGCGGTTTTCCAGATCAGTTTGGCGAGTGTTGGACACGCAAACTCAAGGGCTCGATCACCTCCAGTACCGACTTGGAGCGCCATCGGGATATGCTTTGAAGCAAAGTTCTCGCTTAGACATGCTCCAACAGCGCTTGGGGTCTGCAGTGAGGCATCGAGGTCAAAACAGCGCCTATGAGCTCGAGCAAATGGGGCAAAAGTTGACCCGTGCCTTAAAGGGGTTTGTTCAAGCACGCTCAGACGCGCTAGAGCGAGCTCAACTGCGGCTTGGACTTTTGGATCCCAGCTTGGTTTTGAAGAGGGGATACGCTTGGCTCAGCGACGAGCGCGGGGTGCCTGTCACTCAAGCCAAGGGCTTAAAGATAGGACAAGCCATTGGTGCGAGATTGGCCGATGGCGAAGTGGGCCTAGAGGTGAGGGAAACGCCAAGACTCACTTGAGAAACTTCAGATTTCAGTCCTCAAGATTGGAAAAGGGGCGGTTTTTTCCACACTGGATTGAGTGTTTTTTGGCCTAAGACTTGAGACTTTTATCTTTAATCGGCTAAACTCAATCCATAAGATTTTTAGATTTGCTTTATTTCAAAAGGAAAACATGGAACACCACTTACCCCCATTGCCCTACGCGATCGATGCGTTGGCCCCTCACTATTCCAAAGAAACTCTTGAGTTTCACCACGGCAAGCACCACAACGCTTACGTTGTGAATTTAAATAATTTGCAAAAGGGAACAGATTTTGAAAATTTGTCCTTGGAGCAAATCATCAAAACCTCAAGCGGCGGCATTTACAACAATTCCGCACAAATTTGGAATCACACGTTCTTTTGGAATTGCATGAAGCCCAACGGTGGTGGAGAGCCAACGGGTGCTTTGGCAACTGCCATTGCCAGCAAATGGGGTACCTACGCTGCATTCAAAGAGGCTTTCGTGAAATCTGCGGTGGCAAACTTTGGTTCGGGTTGGACTTGGCTTGTTAAAAAGCCAGATGGCAGCTTGGACATTGTCAACATGGGTGCTGCAGGCACACCATTGACCACCACAGACAAGGCGCTTTTGACAGTGGATGTTTGGGAACATGCCTACTACATCGACTACAGAAATTTGCGTCCAAAGTTTGTGGAGACCTTCCTTGAGCATTTGGTCAATTGGGATTTTGTTCAAGCCAATTTTGCTTGATCCCCAAAAGCGCACTTGTTGCGCTTGATCCTTCTGTGTCAGAAGCCAAAAGGGCCTGTCTTACCGACCAGGCCCTTTTTCTATCTTGGGCGTGACTCGACGCTCAAGGATTGCTTTTAAAGAGGGATCCTCCCAGTTTGTAGCCTGCTTTGATGTTTCTTTTTGCAAACCATCCCTGGTGCATCTCTAAGACAAAACGCACCTCTTTGTCTGAACAATGGCTATCGGTACTTTGCGCCTTCATGTCGGCCAAATTCACAATGGTGCCGTCCTCGGAGATGAACGCCGCGGTGAGGGGCATGATGGTGTTTTTCATCCAAAAGCATTGAGTCGCTGCACGCTCGAAGACAAAAATCATGCCTTCGTGCAAAGGCATGTCTCGCCTGAACATAAGACCAATCTCACGCTCTTGTGGGGTTTGAGCCACTTGAGCGTCAATTTGAAACATGCCGGCTTGAATCACCGTGCGCGCCAAGTTCAGTTGGGAGGACTCTTGAGAAAAAGTGGGTCCACTAAAGAGTGAGAGCAAACATGCAAAACTGACCAACCACGACCTTCGAATGCAGACCGTTGTGACTAGCATTTGTGCTAACTGCTTGAAGGCCGAGAATTTGGTGTGGGCTTTGGGGGCATAGAGTTTGAAGTTGGCCATGAGAATTAACTTGGTGAAGGAGATAGGTGCGACAGGCTAGGTCTCGATCGTTTGGGTGGAGTTTGATCTTGAATGACCAAAGTGCCCAAAGCTTGATTATGGGTGATCATAACTCCATGTGGTGTTTTGTTGGTGTGCACCGATTTGGAACAATTTCTTGAATTAGCAATGTTTTGAGGGCGGTGCATTGAATTTTGAGATCGGATCCCCAAGTAGATGATCAGTGAGTTTTTTTTCATCTTTGTAACGCCAAAGGGGGAAAAGCCACTGAGTTTTTGTGGCAATGCCTCAAGCATTGAGACGTGACTCTTGGCTGTTGCGGTATGGTTGAGCTTTTAGAATGGCCTTTACCCAAGTCTGAGTGAGTAGAACTGGAAGTGGTTTGTTTTGTAAATATTTAGCAACAGATGACACCACAGGCAGTGGGCTTGTCTTGTGATCGATAGAATGTAGATATGGCAACAAAAAATCCCCAACTTCCCAAAATCTTACCCGATCGAGACGATGGTGACTCTGTCGTTCTTGAGCGTTTGACTGAGAAAACCAAGCCTCCTCAGATGTACCAAGTGGTCATGCTCAATGATGATTTCACGCCCATGGAGTTCGTGGTGATGGTTTTGCAAGAATTTTTTAGCAAGGATCGTGAATCTGCGACCCAAATCATGTTAAAAATCCATTTGGATGGAAAAGGTGTTTGTGGGGTCTACAGCAAAGATGTGGCTGCCACCAAAGTAGACCAAGTCGCAGAGGCAGCCAAAAAGCATGGACATCCTTTGCAGTGTTTGAGTGAGCCCATTGATTGATGATGGCCCCTGTTCAAAGTACTTTGTCACTTGGTGTGGGACTTTGAAGATTTTGATGTTTTGAAATTTGTTAATTTGACGCAAGCGAAAAGGAAATTAGGATGATTGCCCAAGAATTAGAAGTCAGCTTGCACATGGCCTTTGTTGAGGCCCGCCAGCAGCGCCACGAATTCATCACGGTTGAGCATTTGCTTTTGGCTTTGCTTGATAACCCCAGTGCAGCCGAGGTGCTCCGTGCGTGCTCAGCCAATTTGGATGATTTGAGAAAGTCGCTCAGCAATTTCATCAAAGACAACACCCCTCAAGTCGCAGGTCAAGAGGAGGTTGATACCCAGCCCACTTTGGGCTTTCAAAGGGTTATTCAGCGAGCCATCATGCACGTCCAGTCCACGGGCAATGGCAAGAAAGAGGTCACTGGGGCGAACGTCTTGGTTGCCATCTTTGGCGAAAAGGACTCTCACGCGGTCTACTATCTGCATCAGCAAGGTGTGACCCGTTTGGATGTGGTTAATTTCATTGCGCATGGGATTAAAAAAACCGATCCTCCCGAGCCTGTCAAACCTCCTGAGTCCAACTCAGGGGAGGCCGAAGAGGGAGCAGAGAAAAATGAGAAGGCCTCTGCGCTTGAGCAATTCACACAAAACCTCAATCAACTGGCCAAGGACGGGAAAATTGATCCTTTGATTGGACGCGATTACGAAGTGGAACGTGTCATTCAAATTCTGTGCCGCCGTCGTAAAAACAATCCTTTGTTGGTGGGCGAGGCTGGCGTGGGTAAGACAGCCATTGCCGAGGGCCTGGCTTGGCGAATCACGCAAAAAGATGTGCCTGAAATCCTTGCAGATTCGCAAGTCTACTCCTTGGACATGGGGGCGCTGTTGGCTGGCACGAAGTACCGTGGAGACTTTGAACAAAGACTCAAAGGCGTTTTAAAGTCTCTCAAGGACCGACCCAATGCGGTTTTATTCATTGATGAGATACACACCTTGATTGGTGCTGGTGCAGCCTCTGGTGGCACATTGGATGCTTCCAATTTGCTCAAGCCCGCCTTGAGCTCTGGTCAATTGAAATGCATTGGTGCCACAACCTTCAGTGAATACCGGGGCATATTTGAAAAAGATGCTGCTTTGTCAAGACGCTTCCAAAAAGTGGATGTGGTCGAGCCAAGTGTTGAGCAAACAGTGGATATTCTCAAAGGACTCAAGAGTCGCTTTGAGGAGCATCACAATGTCAAATATGCAGTGGCGGCTTTGCAAGCTGCTGCAGAACTCAGCGCCAAGTACATCAATGATCGTCACTTGCCTGACAAAGCCATTGATGTGATCGATGAGGCGGGTGCTGCTCAGCGGATATTGCCCGTCTCCAAGCGCAAGAAAACCATCAGCAAAACCGAGATCGAGGATATTGTGGCCAAGATCGCTCGCATTCCACCCGCAAACGTGAGCAACGACGACAGGGGTAAATTGCAGAGCTTGGAGCGCGACTTAAAGAGCGTGGTCTTTGGACAAGACAAAGCTTTGGAGGTGTTGGCCTCATCCGTCAAAATGGCGCGCTCCGGCTTGGGTAAATCTGATAAGCCCATTGGTGCCTTTTTGTTCAGTGGACCCACAGGTGTGGGTAAGACTGAGGCTGCCAAGCAACTGGCCTACATCATGGGCATTGAGTTGATTCGCTTTGACATGTCGGAATACATGGAGAGACATGCGGTGAGTCGCATGATCGGAGCGCCTCCTGGATATGTTGGATTTGACCAAGGGGGCTTGCTTACAGAGGCGATCACTAAAAAGCCCCATTCAGTGCTTTTGCTCGATGAAATCGAAAAAGCCCATCCTGACATCTTCAAC
>CAIKYO010000352.1 GCA_903831655.1 uncultured Burkholderiales bacterium | reverse complement strand
CTTTTGCATTTCCTGGAACGACCACAGGAATTACAATAAATCAAGATACCATAGAAAAAACTACTTATTATGGTATAGATACAACTA
Source organism: uncultured Burkholderiales bacterium (assembly GCA_903831655.1). Lineage (GTDB taxonomy): Bacteria > Pseudomonadota > Gammaproteobacteria > Burkholderiales > Burkholderiaceae_C > Limnohabitans. The sequence continues at coordinate 3,332 of CAIKYO010000352.1, read as the reverse complement.
CCGGTGAGTATTATCAACCAACTACGGGTTGGACGTTTTACGGAATACCTTCGTTTAGGATATATCCGCCATATCAAATTGGTCACATTGCTGATATACATACAACAGATTCTTTTGAAGTTGGCGGGGATGTTCATTATATTTATCAAGTATTACAGGAATACACAGGGGCATCATTTGTTGGAGATGTAAATTCAGACACTCCTTTAAGTGAAATTTCTACTTATCTATATTTAGAAACAGAAACCACAATTACAATTACGGATACATTTACCATTCCAGGGGTTATATTTGGAGGGATGGCGAACAATCAAGGCGTCACAGATAGTGAGATTGCAAATCGTTCATTTGTTCCAGTACAAATGTTAGAACTGGCTTATCCAAATTATGCAAATACGGATACATTAGCATACAGTACAAGCATTAGCACCGCAAAATCAACTTACTATCCAGATGATGAAACATTAATACATTCTATTTGGACAAGCACTTTTTATGATGCCTTTCTAACATCTGTAATGGATGTAACTAATGCGAATGATTATGGATATATTGATAATAATGTTTATGGATACAATCTTCCTCCTGGAGAAACAAGAGTTCCTACTTATTTCCCAAAAGTAAGAACTCCTATTTTTGAACAATTCAACGCTACTTACACAACAACAAGCACTTCTTCAACCGGAAATGTTCCTTGGATATTCTTTGATTCAAATACAACGGAATCGTATTTTCAGTTTAGTTTGCCATTTTCAATAGAAAATAATCAGTGCTTTGATATTTTAACTGCAAATTTTCTTAATGGATATGCATTCGTTCCTGGGGTTCAACATCTTAATTACGATCAACCTAATCCCGCTACATTTTCTGCGCCATGTTTAAGAAACTCTAATTACCCATTAACTATAGAAGGACGTAAAATAACATGGATGACAACTGGCAATAACGGCATAGTTGATTCTACTTCTGATTATTTTCAAGTTGCGGCACAACTTTTCAGTGAAAATTCATTTACTGTTACTGCGACAGTTCAACAAAGTGAATTTACTTTATCTGAATTCAATGAAATTACTTTTACTGGAAATGGAATCTTTGCCGCTTCCATTATTCAAAACACAGAAGTTAGCACATACAACGCATCTTCTCCTACACTAATTACTACAGCAACTTTTCTAAACAATGAAACATTTTCTACAAGTTGGGATTACGGAAATACAATGATAATTTCACCGCGAGGAATTTTTGCAAACACGCATTCATATCCTGGAATTATTGGAAATTGGATAAATCTGGATCCAGCATATAATGATTATACAGTTTCTCAAAATACTGACACTGGTGGTGGAGGTGGAGGTGGAGGGGCGGGGGTATGAACATGATCTCGATTGTCACTGCCGCTACAAAATCCTACCTTTATGCTTGGGGAGGGCTCATCCGAGCAATTTCTGTTGCGGCATCGCATCACGATGAAGTTCATTTTATTTTTTCTACCGACCATAGTGATGAAAGCAAAAAAGCAGAAGAGTATGCCAAAGGAATACTTCCCGAAGGATGGAAAGTTACAGTGATACGATTACCAATCGAGGAAGATTTAAAAAACTACAAACAAGAAGCTCAAATCAGAATAGCTCAACTTCAAGGAGCGGCTTTTGCTTTTGCCCGTAGGATCAAAAGTGATTTTTGTTGGTCTGTCGAAAGTGACACAATCCCTCCAGCCAATGCGCTCCGAGTTTTGGAATGGACGCTCTCAATGCCCGATGCCATTGGGAATCCTTATTATTCGGTGGCTGCTGGAACTTATCCTAATGGACTTTTTTTGGGCGGGTTTGGAAGTCATACCCAGCATATTTATGAAGATTTTAATGAATCAGAACGTATTATCAAACCCCGACTTAAACTACTGCTTGAAAAAAATGAAGATCGTTTAAAATCGGCTCGAAATGCAAAAATCGCAGATAAAGAAATTAAACGCAAAGGTAGGCTTCGGGAATGGGTTAAAAAATCACCCCCTGATGGAAATATCTGGCAAGTTACGGCAAAATATGGATGGAGAAAGCGTGGTTGGATGGATTATGCTTACCCTGGGATTGGATTAGGTGCTGTCGTTCCTTCTGACTGGTGTGGGCTTGGATGCACTCTATTGAACAAACACGCATTGGCACTGGCCGACTTTTCATCCTATTCAGGGCATGGAACACAAGATTTACATCTATGCTATAAAAGATGGAAACCGGCAGGAATCCGTATTGCTTGCGTCCCACATATCGTTGCTGATCACATCAAACGCAAAGGAAATGAAATAATCCATCATGTAGCATGGCATGATCTGAATGAAAATCATTACGGCCATTTGCGTCAGAGACAGCAACCTTTTGTGCCGGTTTGATCAAATAATCGGCGTTTCGCCTTTTTCAATACCTAGAACGCTCCGACAACCGGCAGAATCCAATTCAATCATTTGATCGATGTCGTGCAACACGCGCAGAATTGCCAATTCTCTCGGAATTTGGTCATCATTTAATTCCCCGTATAGAATCTTTTGCTCTTGTTCCTTGATTTTTTCGGCCATACGGCGCTGGTAATACTCACGCCATGGTTTTGAGTTCTTGAGCTGGTAAATGTTTTCTAGGTCACTGGCCGCTTTCTGCCTGGATTCTATATCCGCCGCATCTAGTGGATTCCCAAAGGGGTCAGTATCATATTCTTGGGACGAGAAAGGGCGCATCGGCTATTGGGTGACGGGGTATTGAGGAGCAAGTTTAGGCTGCGGCATAGATGTTGGAGCCGGAAGATCGGGCATCTTGGTTTGATCTTTAGTCATTTCCCCAGGCATGGCGCCTTTAGTTGCGCTAGGACCTTGGGGTTGCTGGCTTGGATTCTGGGGGCCAACCGGTTGCGGCGCTTGGTCTCCGGTCTGTGGCTGTTGAGGTTGTAGCGATTGAGGATCTAAGGGCTCAATGATGACATCGGGCTGCGGAACACGCAGAGATTTAAGCCTGGCTTGAGCGTATTGGGTTGTACGCTCTTGAAGGGGGAGCGGCCGCTGGTAATACGCGTCAATCACTTGGTCGGCGATATTTCCTGCCTGGAGGATCTGCTTGTCGCGTTGCTGAGTGATCGACAAAGAAACATGGAGGGAAAGATCCCGAACGTCATCAGGGGTAAGCTCCATGACTTCCTGGGCCTGTCCATTAAAATAGGTGAAGACCTGGCGGCTATCCATCTGGGCAAAAATCGAATCAACAACGGCAGAAAGAGCCCCTTGGACGCCAGGGAAAAGGCGCAAAAGGAACATGGCAAAAAGTTCTTGGCCTGATTCACTCACTTCATTG
>CAIKYO010000351.1 GCA_903831655.1 uncultured Burkholderiales bacterium | reverse complement strand
GAGGGATCGGTAAATGCATGTTTTGTGCCGCTGTAGTTGACAAATTGCAGATCCACTTTTGCCAGCCTCATCTCTTGCTCAAAGGCTTCGATGTCTTTCAAGGGTACATTGGGGTCATCGGCCCCGTTAAAGACAATGACCGGAGACTTGATGTTCTTGGCATCGGCAGGGTTTGGGGTGTCCAGCATACCGTGATAGACCACAACCCCAGCCAATGGAGCCGCGTCTCGTGCCAACTCCAGTACGGCTGTGCCACCAAAACAATAACCCAAGGCCACGATTTTGCCCGGGTCAACGCGGGGGTGTTTGCTAAGCGTTTGATAAGCCAATTGCATCCTTTGACGCAACTTGGCGCGGTCTTTCATGTAGACATCCATGGCCGCAGCAGACTCTTTACCTCTTGCAGGTTGTGCGCCCTCTGAGTAAATGTCGGCTACCAAGACCACGAAGCCCATTTTGGCAAGTGCCTTGGCCCTCATTTGTGTGTACTCACCAGGACCCGTCCAAGTCGGTCCCATTAATATGGCCGGCAACGGAGCTGAGAGGGAATTGTCATATGCCCACTGTCCGACAAAATTAACGTTGTTGGATTGATAGTTTGCTTTTTCGAAAACAATTTCGGCGTGAGAGGCAAAACTTGCCAATGCCAAATGGACCAATGCGATGGTAGTCAAGTACCTCTTGCATTGTGATATTTGTCGAGAGAGTTGATTTTTCAAATTCATCGCATGTACTCCAAAAATAGGGCTGATAACGCCCTAGCAATCATTAAACCACCTGTTTGAACCCAGGGCATCTGGGGGTTTCAACTAGGAGCGTCTTCGAAGGGGTTATCAGGCATGCATTGACTCATTGACATGGCCGGTTGAACACGCTCACCAGCATGCTCAACCTCAATAGGCTGGATCCCTGTGAACCGTTCGAATCGCATCAATGGCCTCTAGAGTCGCAGTGTCCAAGGTAGTCCCCCAAGCGTCACAGTTTTCATCGAGTTGAGAGAGTGTGGTGACACCTATGATGGTGCTGGTGACTTGCCATTTGTTGTAACAAAAGGCCAGCGCCATTTGAGTTGGTGTCATTCCTTTTTCTCTTGCCAATGCGTTATAAGCCTTGGCAGCTTGCAAAGCCGACTCACGTCCCCAACGTTGTTTGCGAACCGATTCGTATTTTGCGATCCGAGCATCTTTCGGAGCATGCTCTCCAGTGGTCCCAGATTGATCGTATTTGCCGCTCAGCAGTCCAAATCCCAAAGGCGAATAGGCCAGCAATGAGACCTGGTAATGGTATAGGCTCTCATCCAAGCCATTTTCTACCAGTCTGTTGATGAGGCAATACGGATTTTGAACACTTGCAATGCGAGGCAATCCATGCATTTCTGATAACTTGATGAACTCTCCAACACCATAAGGAGTTTCGTTAGAAAGACCAATGGCTCGAACCTTCCCTTGTGATACGAGTTTGCCCAGGGCCTCTAATTGTTCGTGCATTGATGAGGTGTTGGGGTCCAAGAGCTCTGGACTGAAGTCTCGAATACCAAAAGCGGGAACGTGTCGAACGGGCCAATGAATTTGGTAGAGATCGATGACATCAATGTTCAGTCGCTTGAGACTGTTGTGACATGCCTGCTCAATGTCACTGGCGCTCAAGTTAGCACTCCCACCTCTCACCCAAGGCATGCCCCTAGAGGGGCCAGCCACTTTGGTGGCAATCAAAACTTTGTCTCTTCGTGAGGGTTTGTCTTTGATCCAGTGACCGATGATTTTTTCAGTCAAGTTGAAAGTCTCAGCCTTTGTGGGTACAGAGTACATCTCCGCGGTATCGAAGAAGTTAATGCCTCTGTCGATCGCATGATCCATGATGACATGCGCATCAGACTCGTTGACTTGCTCACCAAAAGTCATCGTGCCCAAACAAATGGGAGAGACCATGAGGTCGGATTGACCGAGTTGTACATGTTTCATGGGTTCGTGTTCTTTCGGTCTTACGTGAGGATTTCAGCAACCCGTGTTGTTGGTGCTTCCATCTGGCATGGTGGTGTTGCAAAAAACCGCATCATCGAGTTTTGCAGCTTCTAAGTTTGCGCCTTTGAGGACGGTCCCTTTGAGGGATGCATTTTTGAGGTTGGCACCCGTGAGATTGGCCTCGGTAAGGTCCGCCTCATCTAGTATTGTCTCTCTGAGGTAGGCACTTGCAAAATTTGCTCCCAATAGTTTGGATTGGCGAAGATCGGCCTTTCTCAAATTACTGCTCTCAAAGTTGCTCTTGAGTGTCCTTTTCTCCATCACACGGGGACTCAAATCGGCTTTGGATAAATCAGCGCCAGAGAGATTGGCATTTTGGAAATCCGCTCCTCTCATGTCTCTGGTTGTCAAAGCCGCATTGGTCAAATCACAGTATTTGCAGACATTGGTGGTTTTGAAGTCTTCCAATTTTTGAGAATCAAAGGCATTGACCTGCATTGGCGATAAAACTGCGCTTAAAAGGGTGATCCAAGTTAAAGCTGTGCCAGCGACTGAGAAAGGGATGCATTTCATTTGCTCAATCCTGCAATGTAGTGTCCCAAGTTCTCAATGTCTTGATCGCTCAAAGTGCTGGCCACGCTGGTCATGTTACCTGCATCGTTGGTGCGTGTTTTATCTTTGAAAGCGTGCAACGTTTTTACAATGTAGTCGTAGTTTTGACCTGCAACTTTGGGGATTTCATTTTGTCCTCTGAATTCACCTAGATGACACATGGCACACAAGGTTTCATCCGCTTTGGCAAAACCCAGCTTGGCTTTTTCAGGGTCGGCTTTGAATTTTTTATCGGTGAGTGTTTGTTGTGAGAAATAGTTACCCAATTCCCTCATTTCATCACGCGTGAGTCCTGCAGCCATGGGCGTCATCATCGGATTGGAGCGTCTGCCTTCTTGAAAGTCACGCAACTGGAGGTAAATGTAGCGAGCATTTTGTGCAGCCAAACTCGGTGTTTCTTGCATGGCCGAATTGCCATTGGGGCCGTGACATGCAAAACAAGATTCGGCTTTTGCGGGGACTTGAGCAAAAGCGGGCGTGCACAGGGATGTGATCAAGCTAAAACCTAAAAGACTCAGAAAATTCAAATGTTGTTTCATGAAGTAAAGATGTGATAAATGCTAAAAAAAAGGCCTGCACAAACGGCAGGCCCCATTTTATCGGTGTTTATAAAACACCGCGAGTTGTATGCTTTAGGGAAGTGAGAACACAACCACAGAGTTACCGCGCTTGGCATCAATTTGGTTATTTCCACCTGAGGCCACAGCCACATATTGTTTGCCGTTCACGGTGTATGAAACTGCAGGTGCGTTCACGCCGGCGCCTGTTTGGTATTCCCAGAGTTTTTTGCCGTTCTTGGCATCAAAGGCTCTGAAGAGTCCGTTGGCTTCGCCGTTGAACACCAAATTACCAGCGGTTGTTAAAACACCACCAATCAAAGGCTCGTTGGTGTCGAATTTCCAAGCCACTTTGCCAGTGTCCACATTAACAGCTGACAAGCGACCTGTTTGCTTTTCTGTGGGAATGGTTTTAAATGCACCGCCCAGCCAGAGCTTGCCACCAGGGTACTTGGAGGGCTCTACGTGGTAAGTCATGGGTTGGAGCAGGTTTGCTGCATAAGTCAAACGAGTCTCTGGGTTGAAGGCCATGGGGCTCCACTCCACACCGCCGTTGGCGCCCAGCATCATTTTTGCGCCATCTTTGGTTGGAAGTGTCCATAAACCATCCTGGGGAACCATGCCCTCGGAGTAACGAATCAACTCGCCAGTATTTCTGTCGTGGATATACACGTAACCCGTCTTACCGGCATGCATGGCCACTTTGACCATTTTGCCGTCTTTGCCCTTGGCTTCAGTCAAGATGACAGGAGAGACAGCATCCAAGTCCCACACGTCGTGTGCAACGTATTGGTAGTGCCATTTGTACTTGCCTGTATTCAAGTCAATTGCAACCATCGAATCGGTGTAGAGGTTGTCACCAGGACGCTCTGTACCGTAGAGGTCAGGGCTTGGGTTTCCAACGACAAAGAAGACGGTGTTGCTCTCAGTGTCAACGGCAGGAGCCATCCACACGCCGCCGCCCAATGTTTTGTAGAAGTCTCCGCCTTGTTTGGCAAATTGAGCCTTCTCTGCTGCGATATCACGGTGCATGTCCTTACCTGTTGCATCGTTGGCAGCCCAAACGCCTTCATGACCGGTCTCAGGAATGGTATTGAAGGTCCATTGAAGTTTGCCAGTTGCTGCATCAAAAGACTTTACAAAGCCACGGATACCATACTCGCCGCCATTGGTTCCAATCAAAATGCGTCCATTGACAGCTACAGGCGCCATGGTCTCTGAATATCCGAGTTCTGGGTCAGCAATTTCAGTGTCCCAAATGAGCTTACCTGTTTTCGCATCCAAAGCGACAAGCTTTGAATCCAAGGTGCCCATGAACACTCTGTCACCAGCAATGGCCACGCCCCTGTTATTGGGTCCACAGCAGTAAGTGGTCACAGGACCCATTTTATGTTTGTAGTGCCACAACTCTTTGCCTGTTGCCGCGTCAATGGCATAAACATGGTTATAAGAGGTGGTGAGGTACATCACGCCATCGACCACAATTGGAGCGGTCTCCATGGACTCTAAGACTTCGGTCTGGAATGTGAAGGCAGGGCGCAATTTGGACACATTACCAGAATTGATTTGTTTGGCTGGATAAAAACGAGTTTGTGCGTAACTTCCATTGGAGTGCAAGAAGTTCTTGCTGTCCTTGGCAGCAGCGCTCAACTGAGCTTGATCAACGGAGATCGCCTTTGGGACCTCTGCCATTGCTGTGGCCGCAATCAAGCTGGTGACTGCCATGCCAATCAAACTTCGTGTTGTAAATCCAATTTTCATCATCATTTTTCCTGTTGGGTTAATGGTTCTATCTCTGCTGATAACCAAATGTGTTTCTGAAGCAGCCCCGTAGAGGCGGCTTTGAGGGTTCAAAAGGGTGCTATTCCAAAGCGCTTTATCCTCGTCGGTTTAGGCGCTTTATCAAAGACTCTACCTTTTTACTTTGGCTTGCGAATGCTATACTAAATTTATGAATTTTCAAGGACATCCCAATCTTTATTAGGGAAAATACCATCTCCTGTTGGTGTTATTCATTTTCAGTTCTCAGTTGTCTTTACATTCATTTAATTTTCGCTTTTCTAAGATCCAAACTCAAAAATGCAAAAGAATTCTCTCCACTGGACCTGTGCTTTGTTTGCTTGCAACTTGGCTCTGATGCTGCCTCTATCAGTTTATTCACAAACGGCTTATTCACCTGGAGTGAGCGAGCAATTGTTGATCTCAGCTAGAAGCGCTGACCTCAAGGGAATTGTGGACAGTTTGGAGCATGGCGCGGCTCCCAATTCGCGCAACCGTTTTGGTAAAACTGCACTATTTACTGCTGTTGAGAAAAACCGTGCTGACATTGTCAAAGTCATGCTCGAGCACGGTGTAGATGTTGATTTGGCCTCACTTGAGAAAGTGACGCCATTGATGGCTGCTGCCTACTCAGGAAACTCCGAGATTGTTGAGTTGTTGCTCAACAAAAAACCCAAGCTAGAAGAAGAGGATCGCGTGCACAAGTCCGCTCTCATTTATGCTTGCGGAATGGGCAATACACAAGTGGCAAATCAACTCATCAACGCTGGGGCAAAGATCGATGCTGCCTATGCAGATGCGTTGACCCCTCTCATGTGGGCAGCTGGTCAAGGGCACCTCGATACGGTGAAGTTGCTGATCGAAAAGAGAGCCAACCCATCCCTCAAAGACGACAGAGGACTCACCGCATTGGATATCGCTCGAGCAAACAAGAAGTCCGATGTGCTTGAGTACTTGTCAGGCCTCAAAAAATAATCGACACGATTTTAAGTTCTACTTTTTTCCTTCTGAATACACAAAGAGTCAACCGATGTTCAAAGCTTCGATAGCATGCTTTATTTGCATGTTGTTTTCCATTTCTGCTAGTGCACAGCACCAAGTCTTTTCAACCGACGAGGGTTCTCTTGCCATTTCTGTGATTGATGCCAAAACGGACGAGGTGGTCTCCAGCATCAATGGTGTTGGTAAGCCCAGAGGACTAACATTTTGTCCAAACGATTCTCGACTTTTCGTAACTGACCAAGAGAACGCGCAGTTGATGGTGATTGATGTTTTAGAACAAGTGGTCAAAGCTCGCGTTGATTTGGGTAAGTCGCCAGAGGCCGTTTACTGTTCACCATCGGGTCAGTTGGTTGCTGTCTCTAATGAGGAAAGCAATTCGGTGAGCTTCATCTCCACCCATGATTTGAAGACGGTGTTCTCGGTCACTGTTAAAGGTAAAAACCCAGAGCACTCGGTCTTCTCGCCCGATGGAAGATTCGTTTTGGTCTCGGCCGAGGAGGCCGATCAGGTGGACGTGATCGATGTGGAGCAAAAGCGCCAAGTTGCCTCTATTGAGGTTGGTGAAAGACCACGTGGCATAGCTTTTAGCCCTGATGGGAAACGTGCCTATGTGGCGGTCGAGAGTGCCAGTCTTTTGGCTGTCATTGACATGGCTCAGCTCAAAACCGTTGAAAAACTCGTTGTCGGTCATCGCACCAATGGCTTGTTGATGCATCCAAGTGGCAAAGTACTTTTTGCAACCAACGGAGGGGATGCCGAAGTGGCAGTGATTGATACCCAGACTCTCCAAGTTGTGGCTCGCGTACCCGTGGGCCAACGTCCATGGAACATGTCCATCACCCCCGATGGTCGCAAACTCTATGTGGCCGCGGGTCGAAGCAATGCGGTGAGCGTGGTCGATGCGATTGAATTCAAAGCTCTAAAATCCATTCCCGTGGGCAAGCTGCCATGGGGAACCGCTTCAAATTGAAACCATGACCGAATCTATTAAATACAACCGAATTGCTGTTTTGTTGCACTGGTTGGTGGGCCTGGCCGTTTTGGCTCAACTCTCCTTGGGTTTTTGGATGGAGGACGTGCCCAAGTCTCCACCTGGGGTGAGGGCTTCTTGGTTTAATTTGCACAAATCAACCGGAATGGTAATTGCATTATTGATTGCTTTGAGGATCATTTGGCGTTTGATGCACCAAGCGCCAGCTTTGCCCGATGTGATGAATGCTGCACAAAAGACGTTGGCCAGATGGAACCATCGATTGCTCTACTTTTGCATGATCGTGATGCCCCTTAGTGGCTTTTTGGGATCTAGCTTTACTCCGTATCCCATCAAATTCTTTGGTACACCTCTACCTAGGTTTTGGGATGCAAATTCAGAGATGAAGGAGGTCATGGCCGTGATTCATTCCTCTGCGGCATGTGTCTTGGTGGCTCTTGTTGGTATTCACCTCTTGGGCGCTTTGTACCACGCCTTCAAGCGCGACGGGGTATTGGGCAGGATGCTCATAAGCTCGTCAGACCATCAAAATCAATCGTCACCTCAAAACACAAGCCCTCAAGATTCTTCTACTCAACCCTAGTAGAGCTTGGGATTGAACATGAAAATCACGAATCGTTTTGCGAGTAGGTTAGCTCCTTTTTGGCTTTGCACGTCGCCATTCTTTTTTTTGCCTCATTTGAGCTTTTCCCAATCGGTTGAGTTTCAAAGCGTTGAGGTTGTGGCTCAAACTCCATTGCCAAGTTTGAATACGAAACTTCAAGATACGCCGACCAATGTTCAAGTGCTCAACCGTGACTTGGCCCCTTTGGGGGGAACCAATTTGGTCGATGTCTTGAACGACAACATTGGTGGCATCAGTGTGAGCAATGCAACGGGTAATGTGTACCAAAATGATGTCAATTACAGGGGCTTTCAGGCCACTTCCGTATTGGGTGCGCCTGTAGGTTTGTCGGTTTACTTCGATGGCGTGAGATTCAACGAACCGTTTGGCTCCGTCGTCAATTGGGATTTGATCCCGATGAATGCTGTCTCGAGTGTGAGTCTAATGCCAGGCTCCAATCCCTTGTTTGGGTTGAACACTTTGGGTGGAGCTGTGGCGGTTAACACCAAAAATGGACAAGACAATTTGGGATCAACTTTTTCTGTTGTAGAAGGCGCGTTTGGTCGCAAGGCGACAAAATTTGATTCAGGTTGGATGGATGAACCCCACAACACAGATTATTTTGTTGCAGCCAACTTTGATCAACAAGACGGTTACAGGAGTTTTTCAAACAGCCGTGTCTTTCAAGGCTTTGGCAAAGCAAGATGGCAAAGCGATGATTTGGCTACAAAGTTCGAGCTCTCTCTTGCCAATGCAAACAACGTGTTGAATGGAACCCAAGCGCTCCCCATGTCCATGATGGGTGACCCCAGGCAGGCTTATACCGCCCCCGATTCTGTAGCGAACCAAATGACGCTTCTCAATTTGAAGGGCTCTCATTGGACAAGTGAAAACGATTTGTTCAATGGTAACTTGTTTTTTAGACAATCGAACTCAAGCAGCATTAACAGCAACGCCAATTTGGACGATGGATGCTTTGACGCCAATTCAGATGTCATTGCCAAATGTCAAAATTTGGCAATGAATGGAACAGCTGCGAATTCCATTGTCCCTAACGCATTGGGCTTAAAGCGTTACACGGGTGACATCAACACCGACTTGATCAAAGCCAGGACTACTCAGCAGACTTGGGGTGGAAGTGTTCAGTGGACCAATCTAGACAACCTCAGCACGATGCCCAATTCGTTCACTTTGGGGAGTGCATTTGATCTGTCTAAGATTGGATTCAATCAATCCACCGTTTTGGCGCAGTTGATCGATTACCAAGCGATTGAGACCGGCAACTTGAGGTATTTTTTCCCTGGTACTGGTTCAGCCTCGGGGACCAATGTGTTGGATACAGTGGGACTGAATGCGCGTTCGAGCAATTTCAGTATTTTCTCAACCGACACCCTGAATTTGAGCGAACATTGGAGCGCCACCGCTTCTGGCAGTTTTAACTTGTCCTCCATCAATCAAACAGGCTCGAATCAGCAAACTCTCAATGCTGATGGGGGTTACAGTTGGACCGACACGAGCACACAAGTCAATTATTACAACCCTTCATTCATTGGGGCTCAATATTTCAGTGGCACGAATCTCAAAACCATTGCTGCTCCAGGCTCGGCTTTAGGCTCATCGGTGGGTGTTGCCAGTGGTCAAGCGGGACCACAGGTGAATTCATTGAGTGGCAATCACAATTACAGGCGCTTTAACCCTGCGCTGGGCGTGAACTACAACCCCACACAGACACTGGGATTCTTTGCCTCCTACAGTGAGTCCATGAGAGCACCAACTCCGATTGAGTTGTCCTGCGCCAATCCCAATTCGCCATGCGCTTTGCCAACAGGCTTTAACGGCGATCCTGACTTGAGGGCAGTGGTCGCTAAAACGTTTGAGCTTGGCGCCAGAGGAAAACTCAATTCTCACCTGTCTTGGAGCACGGCCATCTACAACACCAAGACCTCCAATGACATTGAGTTTCTCTACGACACGTCAACCACGGGTTACTTTAACAACGTTGGTAGTACTCAGAGGAGAGGATTTGAGCTGGGTATTCAAAGCAAGTCTGACCTCTTTAAATGGTCCATCAACTATGGCTACGTGAACGCTCAGTATCTAACGCCTTTTACCACCGCCCAAGGGGTCAATGTGACAGCGGGTAGTCTGATTCCTGGTATAGCCGATCAAACGCTCAAAGTCAAAGCCTCCTATCTATTTACGCCTGACTTGACCTTGGGGGGGAACTGGGTTTTGGTCAGTGGGCAATATGCCCACGGAGATGAAAACAATCAAGACTCAAACGGCAAGGTTCCTGGTTACGGTGTGCTCAATCTCGATCTTCATTACAAGTTCAATGACGCGCTAAATTTGTTTGCGGTGCTCAATAACGCTTTCAATCAAAACTATTCCACCTATGGCATTTTGAGCACAAATGTCTATAGCGGAGCCTCTGAGCAATTCCGAACTCCCGCTGCGCCTCGTGCATTTTGGATCGGTGCCAACTACTCCTTTGGGCGCCATTAATCCTTACTCAGCAGCCTAGGGGAAGTACCGAATCGACCACTTCTAGTGATACGGGTAATCCATCTCATGTATCAAGAACTTCCTGATTCAAAATCCAATCGTTGGTGCGGTCAACCTACATCTGGTTGGCCCATGCTCCGATGCCATTTTGGAGTTTTGAATGTCAAAAGGTTTAATTAAAACCGTCACCTTACTTGTTTTGATTTTTTCACTTGGAGCGAGAGCTCAAAGTATTGAATATCCAAGCAAACCCATCCGACTGGTGGTTGCTTTTGCTGCAGGTGGTATTGCAGATATGATGGCCCGATTGGTTGGAGCCAAATTGAGTGCCAAATTAGGCCAACCTGTGCTCATAGATAACAAGGCCGGGGCTGGTGGGAATATTGGTGCCAAGGTTGTTGCTCAAGCCGAACCGGATGGTTACACGTTTTTGGTGACCACGGCTGCCTTTGCGGTGAATCCCAGTCTTTATAAATCTCCTGGGTACAACATTTCTGAATTCATGCCCGTTGCATTGACTGCTTCGACCCCCAACATTTTTGCGGTATCGAGCGGCAATCCTGCAAATAGTCTTCAAGAATTGGCTAAAAATTTTAAGGGCCGTCCCTTGACCTATTCAACAGCTGGAATTGGTAGCTCCTCACATTTGACGGCTCAATACATCTTTGTAAACGTTATGGGTTTAGACGCCACTCATATTCCGTATCAGGGCGGAGCTCCGGCGATCAATGCAGCCGTTGCAGGTCACGTTGATGTGGTGAGTGTGTCCATGCCTGCTGTGATGAGTAACATTTTGGGCGGCAAGCTCAAAGGCATGGGTCTTGCCAGTTTAAAAAGAGTGGATGCGCTTGCCAATACAGCAACCATCGCTGAGTCAGGTTATGGAGATTATGAGGACAGATCTTGGATTGGATTTTTTGCACCCGCAAAAACGCCTCCTGAGGTGATCCGAAAAATAAATGCTGAGATCAATGACATCATCTCTCAAGCCGACACCAAAGAAAAGTTGATCTCCGTTGGGTTTGAACCCTACACAGGAACACCCGTTGAGTTTTCTCAGTACTTAAAGCTAGAAACAGCCAAATGGGCTCAAATTGTTAAATCTACCAAAATCACCCTCAATGATTAAGTTTTGAGCCATGAGGTTGATTGTGCTCTTTGGGTAACTAATGAACGGTAATTGGATGGTTTTGAATCGATTGGTCAAAAGTTGTTTTTTTTCGATTTTGACCCTACTATTGAGCTTAGAGGGGAGAACTGAGGTCATTTCATTTCCACCACTTGAGTCTGGTTTTTTTATCAGTTCGGAGCCCATCAATACCTTGTATTGGAGGGGGCAAAATCCCAAAGCTTTACTTTTGTTCATTCCAGGGGGTAACGGGGCCCTTGGGCTCAAGCCAGATACAACCGATAAGCCTTATTCTTTCTACCAGACTCTCAAGAGTTTATCCAATCCTCAACTCACCACCGGTCAATTTGATGTCGTGCTTCTCGATAGCCCATTTCCATTGATTCCTGTGACACTCAGGGGCGCAAAGGATCACTTGGTTCGCATTGAGAGCGCCGTTCGTCATTATTCCAAGCTCACTCGTTTGCCCATATGGGTCATGGGGCATTCCAATGGTGGAATTTCAATCTCTGAATTCATCAAATACCTTCAATCCAAAAACGAGCTGAACTTGATCTCAGGTGTGATTGCCTCCGGAATTCGCAATGAATCATTTTTTAATCCTCCTATTGCGATTCCAGTGCTATTTTTGCATCATCAAAATGATGGTTGCAGGAGCACTCGTCCCAATGATTCCTATGAAAAGTACAAACAGGTGAAAACCTTTACTACTTCTGAGGTTGAGTATGTTCAAATCACCTCTGGTGAAGCCGAAAACAAAGACCCATGTAATTCTGGGTTTCACATGTACTTCAATGCAGGTTTAGAGGTTTCAAAAGCGATAGATGGATTCACTTCAAGGTTTCTATCACCACCCTGATGAAGGGCGCTTAGAATTTAGGAAAAGTTGTTGTCCTTATCAAGGGCATTAGTTGTCAAACAGTTGAATGGAGAAAATCACCGTGGCTCATATTTTTGAAGACAATTCGCTCTC
>CAIKYO010000350.1 GCA_903831655.1 uncultured Burkholderiales bacterium | reverse complement strand
CTTGAAACTTTAAAATTTGAAATCCCAAAGACTGGAGTTTCAAATTGATTAAAACTATCTGTTCTTTTAACAAAACATTGCAACAGTTGTTGGCTTGCCTGACCCTGCTTTGTTTGTTCACTCCAAGCGTAAACGCACAAACTGCCATCCCACAAGGGCCATACCCCAACCGCGCGATCAAATTCATAGTGCCCATCACTCCTGGTGGCAGCAACGATGTGGTGGCACGCATCATTGCCAACAAACTCACTGACCTGTGGTCTCAACCTGTGGTTGTTGACAATCGACCGGGAGCGGGTATGAACTTAGGGGCCGACTTGGTGGCAAAAAGTCCCCCGGATGGCTACACCTGGCTATTGGGCGCGAACAACATCTTTGTGACCAATCCCCATGTTGGCAAAGTTCCTTTTGATGTTTTCAAAGATTTTCAGCCAGTCGCACAAGTCGCATCGGTTCCTTTTGTCTTGGTGGTGAGTCCAACCATTCCGGTTAAATCGGTGGCCGAATTGATTGATTTCGCCAAAAAAAATCCAAGTGCACTGAACTATGGATCGTCCGGAAATGGCTCTCCTCAGCAGTTGGCCTCTGAGATGCTCAACTTTGAAGCTGGAATTCAAATGCAACATGTCCCCTACAAAGGAGCAGTTCCAGCCATTACCGATCTTTTAGGTGGAAGAATTCAAGTCTTCATTGGTGCCATCAACTCTTTATTGCCCTACATCAAAGACAATAAGCTGAGGCTTTTGGGTGGGGCTGCGGGCAAGAGGTTTGCAGCCTTTCCAGACATTCCCGCCATTGCGGAGACCGTTCCCGGGGTTGCTTTGGATGTTTGGTTGGGCGTTTTTATGCCTGCTGGTGTCCCAAAAGAGATCGTCACCAAAGCGAACAACGACATCATCAAAGTACTCCAAATGCCAGATGTGCGCGCCAACCTGAGCTCCCAAGGGATAGAGGTATCGACCTCAACTCCCGAGGCGCTGAGCGCAACCATTAAAGAGGACTACAACCGATGGGGTCGGGTCATCAAAAGCGCGAACATCAAAGGCGATTAAGCCACTCTATTCGATTTCAATTTCACTTAACTCAGCCATGAATTCCTCAGAAAAACCCATCCCCAGCACGCCAAGCGACACTTACTGGGGAAGTGACTCCATTGCCAACTGCCTCAGAGCCATGGGCATACCCTTTTTGGCTCTCAATCCAGGAGCCAGCTACAGAGGCTTGCACGACAGCTTGGTCAATCACTTGGGTAACGAGAATCCGCAAATGCTCCTTTGTTTGCATGAGGAGGTTGCCATCTCCATTGCTCAAGGCTACGCCAAGGCTTCAGGGAAAATGATGGGTGCAGTCGTCCATTCCAACGTGGGACTGATGCACGCCACCATGGCCATATTCAATGCATGGTGCGACCGAGTTCCTATTTTGATCCTTGGTGCAACGGGACCATGGGATGCTGCCAAGCGCAGACCTTGGATCGATTGGATTCACACCGCTAGTGACCAAGGTGCATTGGTGCGGGACTACACCAAATGGGATAATCAACCGGGCTCTGTCGCGGCTTCAATTGAGGCATTGCTTCGGGGTGGACAAATCGCTCAAACCAGCCCCAAAGGCCCGGTCTACATCAATTTGGATGCGGCCATTCAAGAGCAAAAAACAGGAGAGCTGACGGTTATTCCCACTCCAAATCGCTTCCTTGCCCCAAAATCCTCGCCTCCCGGGCAGCTTGAGGTGCTAGCGGCCAGTGAGCTTTTAAATCAAGCCAGCAAAGTGACGATTCTCTTTGGACGCATGTCGCGTTCAGAGGAAGACTGGAAGCTCAGGGTGGAGCTTGCCGAGAAACTTCAAGCACACGTCGTCACGGACCTTAAAAATGCCGCATCATTCCCCACCAACCACCCTCAGCACACCAGCGCACCAGGTTATTTCATGAGCCCTCAGGCTTTGGAGGCCATCAAAGGCGCTGAAGTGATTGTCCTCATGGACTGGGTAGATCCAGGGGGTGCGTTGAAGCAAGCTTTTGGTCAATCGGTGGCGGATGTGAAGGTGATCAACATCTCCGTTGACATGCACATTCACAGAGGCTGGAGCACCGACATGGGCAGCTTACAACCCAGCGATGTGTTCTTATTGTGTGAGCCAGACGATGCCGTCAAAGCGCTCCTCGAGCACGTGACCCCTAAACCACACCAAGTCTGGACTGCTAAACAAGCCCTACCATTGGCTCCAGATGATGATGTGGTGAGCCTGAGGGCCATTTCCGATGTTTTGCGTGCATTGAAGTCAGAGCATGAGTTCTGCTTTGCTCGCCTGCCCTTGGGCTGGAACGGCTCCTACCTCCACTGGGAACACCCCATGGACTATTTGGGTGCTGATGGAGGGGGTGGCATTGGAGCGGGGCCTGGCAATGCAGTCGGTGTGGGACTTGCTTTGGCGGAAATGGGTAGCAAGAGGATTCCAATTGCTCTCATTGGCGATGGGGATTTTTTGATGAGCAATACTGCGGTTTGGACAGCGGTCAAATACCAAATTCCCATCCTCATTGTGGTGTGCAACAACCACTCTTTCTTCAACGATGAACTGCATCAAGAAAGGGTTGCCAAGGAGAGAGGACGCCCCGTTGAGAACAAATGGATTGGTCAGCGAATGAGCGAGCCCGATATTGACGTTGCAAAAATGTCTGCTTCTATGGGTGCCCAGTCGATTGGTCCCATTCGGTCTAAAAAAGAGCTTCCAAGGGCCTTTGAGCAAGCATTGAAAATTCTTGCAGATGGACAACCGTGCATCATGGACTTGGATGTCGCACCTGGCTATGACGCCAACATGAGTGGCCAAACGGTCACCAATTCTGCTGCCCACAAAAGATAATCTTTCAACTGAGTAATTTGAATATGAATCATCAAAATCTTCTTCCCAAAAAACGCGATCTTTACTATGGCGGCGCATGGCATGCACCCAAGGGCGGCTACCTGCCAACCTTTAACCCAGCCAACTCTGACGATCTGGGTCCCTGTGCCGAAGCCAACGAAGAGGACGTGGAATTGGCCGTACAAGCGGCTCAGCAGGCACAACCAGCTTGGGCAGCATTGAAGCCTCTTGAGCGAGCCGCTTACTTAAAGAAGGTGGCTCACGTGCTTAGAGAAAATGCGTTTGAGCTTGCCATGTTGGACGCATTGAATTGTGGCAACCCCATTTGTGAGATGCAAAGAGATGCTTTGATTGCAGCCGCTCAAATCGAATACTATGCAGGCCTGGCAACAGAGGTCAAAGGCGAGACCATTCCGATGGGAGACGGAATTCTCAACTACACATTGAGGCAACCCTACGGAGTTTGCGCTCGCATTGTGGCCTATAACCACCCGATCATGTTCACCGCTGCCAAAATGGCTGCCCCTTTGGTGACTGGTAACACCGTGATCATGAAGCCGCCCTATCAGTCACCGTTGTCCTCTTACCGAATGATGGAGTTGCTTGACGGCATATTGCCTCCAGGCGTATTGAACATCGTGACGGGTGCCACCACAGCGGGACAGTCCTTGGTCAAACACCCCTTGATTCACAGACTTGCCTTGATTGGCAGTGTGCCCACAGGACGCGCCATCATGAAAGCTGGATCTGATCAACTCAAGCACATCACCTTGGAGCTGGGAGGCAAAAATGCTTGCATCATTTATCCGGATGCAGACCTCTCCAAAGCCATCCCTGCTGCGGTCAACGGGATGAACTTCACTTGGTGCGGTCAAAGCTGTGGTTCTACATCTCGACTTTTTGTCCACAGCTCTATCTATGATCAAGTCTTGGCTGGTATCAGTGAGCAGATCAAAAACTACAAACCTGGTGTCCCAACCGATATGAGTACGACCATGGGATCGATCGTGTCAAAAGCTCAGTGGGAAAAGATCATGGGCTACATTGAGATTGCAAAAAAAGATGGCGCCACCTTGGTACATGGCGGAAAAGCACCTTCTGACCCAGAACTTCAAAAGGGCTGGTTTGTTGAACCCACCGTGTTCACCGACGTCACACAAAAAATGAGAATCGCCAACGAAGAGGTTTTTGGCCCCATCCTATCCGTTTTAAAGTGGGACGACGAAGAATCGATGCTTCAAGACGTGAACGCGGTCGAATACGGACTCACGGCCTCCATTTGGACCACCAACTTGGCCAAGGCCCACAACACAGCTTCTCGCGTTCAATCGGGTTTTGTTTGGGTTAACCACGTGGGTAGCCACTTCATTGGGACCTCCTTTGGGGGATTCAAGCAGTCTGGAATGGGTCGGGAAGAAGGCTTTGAAGAGCTGATTTCATACACCCAGGCTAAAAACGTTCACATTGTTTTGTAAACCTTTGGCTTTGAAGTTGGTTTAAAAAAGGAGACCCAACTTACATTGATCCTTGTCATCTGGGTGAACAATCCAATGAGATATGATCAACTTCTTTGACCACTCACTATCATGATTAAACTCTATGCATTTGCGACCCCCAACAACATCAAGCCCATGATCATGCTCGAAGAGCTCGGTCTGGAGTACGAACTCCATGCGATCAACATTCGCCAAGGCGAACAAAAAACAGATGAGTTTCAAAAACTCAACCCCAACGCCAAAGTGCCAGTGTTGATCGATGGTGACATGGTGCTCACCGAATCTGCGGCAATTCTTGTGTACTTGGCTGAAAAACACCATCAACTCTTGCCACAACAAAATCCCCAACGCGCACGCGTATTTGAACAACTCTTTTTTCATGCATCGGGCATCAGTCCAGCCTTTGGAAATGCTGGATTTTTTCAAAAATTAGCCTCTGAACAAGTGCCATTTGCAATCGAACGGTTCAAGACAGAGGCAGAGCGCCTTTGCCGTGTTTTGGATGACCTGCTCACCGCTCACACCTACGTCACTGGAGAGGACTTCAGCATTGCTGATATCGCCCACTTTGGCTGGATGTGGAGAGCTGAATTTGTAGGTCTTGACCTATCCAAATTCGAGCATCTCTCGCGTTGGTACCAAGTCGTAAACGCCAGGCCCAACGTACAAAAAGCCATCACAAAGATCTCAACACTGGTCAAAACCTAACCCAAGCGCAAACAACTGGTTTAATCATGAATGACCTGTGAATTGCACCATATTGGTGCGAAATCACGGGTATCATCTTTGCTTATTGATGATTTGAATCATTTTTTGAAAACATCGAAAACACACCATGAACATCAGCATCAAAAAAACACTGTTACTTGTCTGCGCATTGATTGTTTTGGGTTCAACTCAAATTGCACAGGCTCAAAACGCTCTGGAAAATATTCAAAAATCAAAGCTCATCAAAATAGCCATACCCACGGACTTCCCTCCCTATGGATTTGTTGGACCTGATTTGCAGCCCAGGGGTTTGGACATCGACACGGCCAATTTGATTGCATCCAAATTGAATGTCAAAGTTGAGTTGATCCCAGTCACAAGTGCCAATCGAATTCCATACCTGCAGACTAAAAAGGCCGATCTCGTGATTGCAACTCTGGGTAAAAATCCAGAAAGAGAGAAAGTCATCGACTTTGCTTCAGCTTATTCCCCTTTTTACCAAGCTGTATTCGCACCCAAGAGCTTGAACATCAAATCTTTTGCTGATCTGAGTGGCAAAACTGTGGCTGTTACACGAGGAGCAATGGAAGACCAAGAGTTGACCAAGGTTGCTCCCAGCAACGTCGATATTCGCAGATTTGAAGACAACAATGCCACAGTTGCTGCATTCGTATCGGGTCAAACTCAAACCATTGCAACAGGTGCCTCTGTGGCAGCCAACGTCATCCAACAAAATCCACAAATTGGCGCAGAGTACAAACTCTTGCTGAAAGACAGCCCCAACTTCATTGGAGTTGCCAAAGGAGAGGACGCTTTGAGGTTGAAGGTGGATGAGATCATCTCAACGGCCAAAAAATCCGGTGATCTAGAAAAACTTTCACAAAAGTGGTTGGGCAGATCCATGGGCAATTTGCCAGAATAAATCAAGCTTTTTCAAATGAATGTTCAGTTGGATTTAGGGGCAGTGCTCTCAGAGTGGCCCCTCTTACTCAAAGGAATCCTTCTCACCTCGTTCATGATTGTTGTCTCGGGGGCACTGGGGGTGCTCCTGGGGTGTGTTTTGGCTTGGATGAGCTCCCAAAATCGTGGACTCCAAAAAGCGATTGCGACGCTCTACATCGAGGTCATGCGCAACACACCCTTCATCGTTCAGCTGTTTTTCATCTTCTTTGGTTTGCCCTCTTTGGGCATCAAGCTCTCACCACTGTCGGCCTCCATGTTGGCCATGACCATCAACCTCTCGGCCTACTCAGCCGAGATTTTGAGAGCGGGCATTGAGTCCATACCCAAAGGACAACTCCAAGCCGCTAAAAGCTTGGCATTGAAGCCCCATCAAACTTACACCAACATTGTCTTACCTCAAGCTTTTAAGAACACCTGGCCTGCATTGGTGAGCCAAATTGTGATTGTCATGTTGGGATCCTCCGTTTGTGCACAAATCTCAACCGAGGAGTTAAGCTATGCCGCAAACCTCATTCAAAGTCGAAACTTCAGAGCTTTTGAGTCGTTTTTTGTAGCCACCTTGGCCTATCTGGTCTTGTCACTGATCATTAGAACGTTTTTGGACCGGGTCATCGCAAAACTCATTTTCAAGGGACCTCATGGTTGAGTTTTCACTTTGGGACATTTTGCGCAATCTTTTGCTGGCTCTGCGCTGGACTGTTCTTTTGTCATTGATTGCATTTGCAGGTGGTGCGTTGGTGGGCTCACTGCTTTTGTTGGCGCGATTGAGTCGTAGAAGATCACTCGAGTGGTTTTGCGCTATTTACGTAAAACTCTTTCAAGGCACGCCTCTTTTGATGCAGCTCTTTCTCATTTATTTTGGCATGGCGCTCATCGGCATTGAGACAACCCCGTGGAGTGCAGCAGTCATTGCATTGACACTTTACAGCAGCGCTTTTTTAAGTGAGATTTGGAGAGGTTGTATTGAATCCATCCCCAAAGGACAGTGGCAAGCGGCGGACAGTTTGGCTCTCGGATTCTTAGACCAAATGTACTATGTCATTGGCCCTCAAGCGATCAAGATTTCCATTGCACCTACCGTGGGCTTTATGGTTCAAGCCATCAAAGCCACCGCCTTGGCCTCAGTCATTGGCTTTGTCGAGCTCACCAAAGCAGGCACCATGATCTCCAACGCAACCTTCAAACCCTTTGTGGTGTTTACTTGCGTTGGCGCCTTGTATTTTTCCCTTTGTTACCCCATCAGTTGGTACTCCAAGAGAATTGAAATGAAGTACTCACTCAAACATTGAATACCCTTTGGGGATAAATCTTCCAGTACCTTTTTTAAAAACACTTCGTGATAAAAATAGCAAACCACATTGAGACACCATGACATTAGAACTTGAACATGAACTGGGCGTGACGCAGGATGGTTTTGTGAGAATCCTCACCTTGAACCGCCCTGAGAGAAGAAACGCTTTATCAGAATCTTTGAAAATCAAAATCATCTCAGAAATACTGAACGCAGAAGAGGACGATGCAGTTCGTGTTTTGATTTTGACAGGGGCTGGGGAGGCCGCATTTTGTTCAGGCGCAGACCTCAAAGACATGCGCGAGAGTGACAACCAAGGCGTTCAGTTTCGCTCTCCCATGAACCGTTTAGAGAGAAACATTTTTGAAGTGGTGAGCGAGGCGAAAAAACCAACCATCGCGGCTTTGAACGGAAGTGCAGTTGCGGGCGGTTTCGAGTTGTCTCTCGCCTGCGACTTGAGAATCTCCCACGCCCAAGCCCTCTTTGGACTGCCAGAGACCAAAATCGGCATGGGTGCCAACTTTGGCTCTGTCGTGTTGCCCAAGCTGATCTCTCCCACCAAAGCACTTGAAATGCTCATGACAGGAGACTACATTGATGGCACTGAGGCCCTGAGACTGGGACTTTTGAACCAATTGGTGGATGCCAAGGACGTTTTGACTCAAAGTATATTGCTTGCCAAAAAAATCGCAGACAATGCCCCCATCTCAGTCAGACGCGTGAAAGCCGTCGCTAAAAAAGGACTCTCCCTGCCCTTGCATGAAGCCTTGCGACAAGATCCTGGAGGGAACCCCTATCTCAGTGAAGACAGGAAAGAGGGAATTAAAGCGCGACTAGAAAAACGCAAACCCATTTGGCAAAACCGCTAACACAATCACCACCATGAACACATACCCAAAAGTCTTAATCACGGACGAGACTCTGAGAGACGGCCTTCAAATTGAACGTGAAGGGGTCTTGATCGAGGAAAAACTAGAACTATTGAACATGATGGTCGACTCTGGCCTGAACCGAATGGTGGTGGGCGCTTTTGTCAATCCCAAGTGGAGTCCACAAATGGCCGATACGCTTGAGCTGATCAAACGAATCAAGCCTCTCGAGGGTGTTTCCTTCTTTGCCTTGGCGCTCAATGACAGAGGCCGGGAGATGAGAGAACAACACACACCTCCCCTGTCCGTTGAGAACATACCCACCACACACCTTCACATGTGTGATGTGTTCATCAAACGAAATACCAACAAGACCCTCGAAGACCAGGAACGCTTTTGGCACGCACCTGTGGACAAAGCCAAGGGGCAAGGCTTTAAGGAAAGTGCGATTGGACTGAGTGCAGCGTGGGGCTCCAATTGGAGTGGAAAGTTCACCCACGAAGCCAGAATGCAGGCTTTGGCCAAGCAGTGCGAGGCTTGGGAAGAAATTGGAATGGAAGTCACCCGAATAGACTTGGCTGACCCCATGGCTTGGAACACGCCACTGGAGGTGGCCAAGGACATAGTGGGTATCAAAAAAAGGTTTCCAAGCATCAAGGTCTTTCACCTGCACTTGCACAACGCGAGAAGCATGGCAATGCTCTCTATTTATGAAGCCTTGAGGCTCTTGGACGCCTCAGACACCTTGATTGCAGACACCGCCATTGGCGGCATTGGAGGTTGCCCCTATTGCGGCAATGGGCAAGCCACGGGGATGATTCCCACTGAAGATTTTGTGCATTTGCTTGACGATTTGGGCATTGAGACTGGCATCAATCTGCCTAAACTCATCGAGACCCACCACCGCTTGTCAGAAATTCTCAAAAGGCCCCTCCACTCCCAAGTGGCCTTGAACGGCGGTTTTCCTAAGCCAGGTGAGTTCTACGACATGGACGTTCCCGCGGTCTTCACCTTCAAAGAGGCACAGCACTTTAGGCTTGGAAAAGAGGTCTATGAAGGCAATCCAAGACCTTGGATCAAAGAGCCCATTGTCAAGTCTTGAGCTCACTCCAGGAGGGCGTGATCTAGCTTTGCTCAGGAACTTTGGCTGAGCCTTGCGCGATCATCTCATCGATTTCCTCAAGACTCAGACCCGCTTCCTTTAATATTTCAATGGTGTGCTGACCCAACTTGGGTGCGGGGAGCCACTCCTGTCGGTGACCGCTTGAGACTTCATTGGCCGGTCTCAAATCCCAAATTTCTCCCTCACTGGGATGCACGCGCTTGATCAACATGCCCACGTCCTTTAAGTGAGGATCGTCCACCAAAGTCTCTAGGGTGTGATACGGGGCTGCAGGAATGTCATGCTCAGTACAGACATCAAGCCAAAACTGTGTCGTTTGCTTCTTTAACTCTTCGCTTCTCAAAGCGTAATACTCATGAACGTTCTTAAAGCGTGCGGCCACGCTGCAAAAACGCTCATCCGTCTTCAAATGACCAAGCCCCATCGCATCCAACAAAGGAAAAACCTGGGCATCGGTGTTTGCAGAAATACAAATGTAGCTATCCAAGGTTTTTGAGGGGGCATAAAACTCATTGACCAAGCGTGGATCACCCAAACCGCCTAAAGGAGGTAAAAAGGTGTGGTTGTACAAATGCTCAGTGAGCACTTGGGTCACCATGTTCTCAAACATTGGGATTTCGATGGACTGTCCCTCCCCTGTCCTCTCCCGGTTGAACAAGGCCATGGCAATCATTTGAACTGCGATCAATCCACCCGTGCGATCAGCCATCACATAAGGCAAGTACCGAGGTTCTCCAAAAGCCCTTTCATTGAGTCCCGCCACTCCACTTGAACCCTGGATGATGGGGTCGTATGCAGGTATCTCCGCATACCGCCCCCCTTGGCCAAACCCGAACATCCCGCAGTAAATGATTTTGGGATTGATGGCTTTAACCTCCTCATAACTGAGTTTCATCCTTGCCATCGATTTGGGACGGACGTTCCAAGTCATGACGTCTGCAGTTTTGATCAACTCAACCAAAGCTTGATACGCTTTTGGATTTTTGACATCGATGCTGATGGATCGCTTGTTGCGATTCAAATGCAAAAATTTAGGGGCCATGCCTGGATTGCGCCCTCGCCCTCCCAAATGACGGCCCACATCTCCAGTGGGACTCTCAACTTTGATCACCTCGGCCCCATGATCAGACAAGATCTGAGTACAAAGAGGTCCAATCACAACTGATGTCAGATCCAACACTCTCACACCAGCCAGCATTCCTTTGCTCATTTTTATTCCATCTCCATTCCAGCTGCCTTGGTCACCCGAGCCCAAGTGGCAGCATCATTGGCTTGTAATTTAGCGAAGTCTTCGGGACTTTGTAAAAGAATTTGTCCACCCGCAGCCTCGTGGGCAGCTCGGTCAACAGTCACAGACGTGCGCATGAGCGCATTCAGCTTGTTCACGATCTCAGGATTGGTTTTGGCTGGCAAATAAGCTCCAACCCAGTTGGACAACTCATACTCCGGAAAACCTTGCTCCATCATGGTTGGAACCTGAGGCAAAATCGCCAATCTTTCGCGACCCGTGACCGCCAAAGCTTTGAGTTTACCCGCTTGAACCAAAGGCACTGCCGTCTTTAAATCACTCCAACCCACACTCACCTGACCGCCCATGATGTCGGTGAGCGCTTGAGGTGCACCTTTGTAGGGAATGTGAATCAACTTGGTTCCGCTCATCATCTTGAACATCTCCCCTCCAATTCGGCTGGGCGCATTTCCACTCGCAAAACTCAATCGATCGGGATTGGCACGTGCAAGATCTGTCATTTCTTTCACCGAATTGGCAGAAAAACCAGGAGCAGCCACCAAAATGAACATATTGAAGTTCAAAGGAGTGACTGGTGCAAAATCTTTAACGGGATCGTAGGGTAGATTTTTATAGAGACTGGGATTGGCCGAATGTGTACTGCCCGTTGTTAAGAGAACGGTGTAGCCGTCCGGAGCAGCTTTGGCCACAAACTCACATGCGATGAATCCATTGGCACCAGCCTTATTTTCAACCACCACGGGCTGAGAGGTGAGTTTGGTCAATTGAGTTGCCACGAGCCGCGCAGTTTGATCGGTCGCACTCCCAGGTGGGAACGCCACCACGAATTTAATCGGTTTATTGGGGTAATTTTGAACTTGTGCCCAACTCAGAGATTGACTCATCAAAGTAAAAATCAACAAAAGAGCCGAGGGGAATCGAAGTTTTAATGTCGTCATGTATTTTTTTTCCAATTAGGTATTTAATTGAACTATTAAAAAAAATGGAAGTTTGATCAAATCAAAGTGATCCAAATGAGATTCAATTGAGCAAGGGGGATCTCTACTCACCTTTAAAGTTGGGGAGCCTTTTTTCGTTGAACGCATTCACCCCTTCGGATCGATCCTTGGTAAGGATCAATTGGTTGTATACGTCCAATTCGACTTGATATCCAGTTTGCAGATCGGTTTGCAATCCATTGTGAATCGATTTCTTCGCACCCTGCACGGCCAGTGGTGCATGCAAGGAAATCTTTTTGGCCACAGCAGTGACAGATTCCATCAACGCGTTTTGATCCCTAAAAACTTCGTTGGCGATACCGCAATCAAACGCCTCTCGAGCACTCAACACCTTAGCTGACAGGATCATTTCTTTGGCGAGTCGCTCGCCCACGGCTCTGGATAAGGTTTGGGTACCCCCCCCGCCAGGAATGATCCCAAGCTTGACCTCTGACAAACAAAATTGAGCATTTTCACTGGCATAGATGAAGTCGCAAGCCAGCGCTGTCTCAAAGCCACCGCCATAAGCGACTCCGTTGACAGCAGCAATCGTGGGAATGGGACAATTCAAGAGTGCCAAAAATGCTTTCTCAAACAATTGATGCTGTTCGCTCCAGGACTGGGTTGACATGCCTTTGCGTTCCTTCAGATCCCCACCCGAACTAAAAGCGCGACCACCCTCACCCGTTAAGATGACACAGCGCACATCGTGATCGCTTCTGCCCAAGGCTTGCCAAATCGCCAAAAGATCATGCCCCATTTGAGTATTGATGGCATTGAGGCTATCGGGCCTATTGAGCCTCACCAGTAAAACGTGTTCACTAAGAAAGGAGACTCCAACTGTTTCAAAGTTGCAGGTGTTGAGAAAAGAGGTCATGAACTTCAGTCCTTCGCCGTTGGATTGTCAAGAACGACCTTTGCCCAGTAGACACTGTCTCGCACCACCACCTTGGTGAATTCCTGAGGACTGGTCAAAACGACATTGGCTCCAATCGAAGTCATTGCAGACTGCAAATCGCTTAAATTGCCAACTTTGGTAATGGCTGCAGACAGTTTCAGCACGATCTCTTTGGGCAACTGCGCAGGGGCAAAAAAACCTTGCCACCCATCTTGAAGGAAATCGGGATATCCTGACTCCACAAAGGTGGGGACATTTGGCAACACAGCAGAACGGGCACTTGCCACGACAGCCAATGGAATGATGGCACCCGATTTAACGTAGGGTGCAACACTGGGGACCGTGACCATGACCAAAGGAATCTGCCCCCCCAACAAATCAGTCACTGCAGGAGCACCGCCTTTGTACGCAACGTGAATGAAGTTAGCGTGGCTCACTTTACCAAAATCACTCATCGTCAAATGCTGCATGGTCCCGTTTCCGGGCGTCCCAAATGGAATCTCCTTGGTTCTTGCCACCGAGATCAATTCCTTAAGCGTTCTCACCTTAAGTGAGGGAGAGGCGGCAACGACCAAGGGCAATGAAACCACTTGCCCAATGGGTGTGAAATCCTTCAATGGATCGTAGGCAGCAGACTTGGGCTGAACGCTGTTGATCAAAATACTGCCAGGCTCACCGAGCAAAAGGGTGTAACCATCGGGCGCAGCCTTTGCTACAAAATTAGAGGCCAAAGTACCTCCTGCCCCTGGCTTGTTGTCCACAATCACTTGCTGCTCGAGCTCAGCGCTGAGTTTATTGGCAAAGGTTCTGGCCACCACATCGGTAGGACCACCGGGCGCGAATCCGACGAGCAAATGAATTGTTTTTTGAGGCCATATTGCCTCAGACCTCAATTGCCCTGTAAAAGCTAAAACGCTCAAAAAGAACCAAGCTTGAATTTTCATGGGGTTAAAGATATTAGAGGGTCAATCAACGAATCTCAAAAGTGAGCGAAGGTGAAAACAAGCAATTTTTCAAATCAAATCAAGTCTTGTCTGTGTCATAAGACAACCTATTGAATGCTCTCAATATATCTTCTTTAACGCCAATAGGCGACTCGTGATATCCCTACTGCTGAAGCAATGGAGCGTGGATTTTGCTCCTCAATTGAGTAAGCAGACAGGCTAGGCTTTTGGGCCTTGGGGCTCGTCTGAATCATTGAAAGCAGGAATCAGAGACTCTGAGCGATGTTGATAGACTGATCAAGTCCATCAATTTTGTCCTACATTCCAAGTACAAGCCTCATTGACAGCCGAGAGGAAATTCATAGAATGGAAAAGCCCTCAATCACCCCTTCATCAAGATGAAATCCCTGATTCACGTATACGCAGGAACTGCAGGTCACTCTGCTTGGTTCAGTGAAGACAAAGGGCTCAACTGGCTCCATCCCAATAGCCACTCGGGCATGTACTTGGAAGCCAGAGTTTGGTGCTTGAGCAGTCACTTGGATACACCCCAGCACCTCTTTGCCGGAACTGACATGGGACTCTTCAAATGGGAAGAGTCAAGTGCGAGGTGGAGTCATCTACCCTCACCCATGAATGATATTTGGGCAATAGCTCAACACCCGCATCAGCCTCAAACCTTGATCGCTGGCACTCGCCCAGCTGCTTTTTATCGCTCGGATGACGGGGGTCTTTCTTGGTTCCCCTTAAATGCCCCAGGCATCAGCCAATACTCAGAGATCAACATGGGGCCCACTCGAGTCACACAAATCTTGTTTGACCCCATTGAACCCACTTGGATATGGGCAAGTGTAGAAATCGGTGGAATTTACCTCAGTCAAGATGAAGGCCAAAGCTGGACCTTGCACGACAAGGGTTTGATATCCAGTGATGTACATGGTTTGTCTGTGCTACCGCTTGAGAGTGGTACTCGCGTCATTTACGCCACGACCAATATGGGGTTACACCAAAGCTTGGACAATGCCCAAAGCTGGGTGCATCAACCACTCTCCTCGCCTTGGCAATACACAAGAGCCATCGCTCCTAAAATTGACGACCCTTCTATTGTTTTTCTCACCAATGGAAATGGTCCTCCTGGCAACGACGGTAAGCTCTTTCGCAGCACCAACCATGGATTTGATTGGTTGGAGATTAAGCTCCCCATAGAGCTCAACAGCACCCTTTGGTGCGTGAGTACCCATTCAAGCAATCCAAACCTGATCTTTGTGTGCACCAACCTAGGCCAAGTTCTAAAAAGTGAGGATGCTGGCCTCAGCTTTGAACACCTACCTCATGAATTTGGGGAGCTCAGGGCCTTGCATTGGCGGGCTTTACCCGAAGGTACACGCAAAGCTCAACACTCAATCACGAGACCCACGATCAAGGCCAAGGACTTGTTGGCAACGACTTGAATTAAGCTTTAAGCAAACCTATGCAAAAAAAATGAATACATCAAATCCTCACAAATCAAGTCAATATTCATGAGTAAACCTATCCATTTGGGACTCATGGTGCCCATCAACAACACCACTTTTGAACTCGAAGCTTTGAGCTGGTTGCCAGCTGGTTCAACCCAAACGGTTCTCAAAATTCCCAGGGGTAAGGGACTACTCACCCCACAAACCATTGAGCCCTACAAGGCGCAAGCCTTGTCTCTTGGCGCACAATTCGCGTCGACTGATGTGGATGTGATTGCCTATGGCTGCACAGCTGCAGGCTTCATCGATGGCCCCATTGGAGATGCCCAGTTGGCCAAGGAGTTGAGCCGCTTAAGTGGAAAGCCTGTGGTGACCACGGCTCACTCGATGGTGAGCACCCTTCAAGAGGCGAGAGTCAAGCGAATTGGGCTTATTACACCTTATTTGCAAGCAGTCAATGAACAGCTCAAACACTTCCTTGATCACGGGGGAATTGAGGTCGAGAGCTTTGACAGCTTTTATACGCCGGACGTTGAATCTCTAGGTCGCATCACTGCTGAGGAAGTGTTTGATTTGGCCAAACGAACCATGACTAAAAACTGTGATGCGAGATCGG
>CAIKYO010000349.1 GCA_903831655.1 uncultured Burkholderiales bacterium | reverse complement strand
CTCACTACCACATGAACATCGCCACTGAAACCACTTTGACCCAATTCAAGAGCAAAGTTGGCCAAGCCATGCGTCAATTGAAAGCCAAATGATGTCCACTCCATTTGATCAAACCCAAGCCATTGAAATCATTCAAAGAGCTCGCCTTCCACAGTGGGCTTTACCCAAGGAGTGGCCCCAACACTTGGGTCAACCTCAATTGGCCAATGTCTACATTGAGCACGGAAAAATAACCCGAATTGATCCACAACTCGGATCGACCAACCTGTCCTTGCAGGGTCAAAGCCTGGACTTGGAGGGTGCACTGCTTCTTCCAAGCTTGGTTGATGCACACACCCATTTGGACAAAACCTTGACGCTCTCCAGAATGGGGCCAGTTGGCCCTGGGCTACTGAACGCGATTCAAGCCATGATGCACGACCGGGCCACTTGGAGCGAGGAGGACGTTAAAAATCGAGCCAGTAAAGCTCTTACCATGGCCTGGAATGCTGGTGTCACCCACATTCGAAGTCATTGTGATTGCTGGGAACCTAGGCAAATGCCTTTGGCTTGGAGAGTGCTTGAGGAGTTAAGCCAAACTTGGAGAGAGCGCATTCGCTTAGAGCGTGTGGCGCTGATACCTCTGACCCTCTTTAAAAACAAAGAGGACGCCTTGTTTCTAGCGCAAAGCGTAAAGGCCTCCCAAGAACGGGTCGCAGGGGCCATGCTGGGAGGCTTCATTCACACCTCGAACTGGGACCCTGAGGCGTTGGAGAATTTGCTCTATGCGGCCCAAACTCATGAACTCGATTTAGATTTGCACGTGGATGAGGAACTCAATCCGAATGCTCTGGGCCTAAAGTTCATCGCTGAACGTGTTCAAACCTTGAGCTTTACAGGAAGAGTGGTTTGTGGGCACACTTGTGCACTGTCCCAAATGTCTGAGGATGATTCACTCAAGACATTGGACCAAGTGGCCAAATCAGGTATCACGCTGGTGACTTTGCCCATTACGAACTTATTTTTACAAGATGCACAAACCCAAAGAACACCCAGAATCAGAGGGATGACGCTCGTCAAAGAGGCCCGAGCAAGAGGCATTCCAGTTCTCATGGCGAGTGATAACGTGCAAGACCCCTTTTGCGCCATGGGAAGCTACGATCCCTTGGAGGCTTTTTCGGTTGGGGTACCGATGGGACAATTGAGTCCAGCCTTTGATACGTGGTCTGAATTGTTGTGTCGCCCTGAATGGATTCACTCCAAAATATCCCCTCCTCAATACACCCCATTTGGCATCGGAGCTCAAGCAGATTTGATCTGTTTCACAAAAGCCAATACCACCGGATTTCCCTCCCAAACCCATTCAAGACAAATCATTCACGCAGGTATTTTGTCACCCACTGAAGGCCTAACACCATGACAGAGTCGAGCACCTCTCAACTTGCAACCCCACTGGCACGCTACTCGGCTTACCGCCGGGTGGGAGACTTTGTGTTCCTCTCAGGGATCATTGCAGTGGACCCCAAAGCCCAAATGATCGTCAAAGGCTTTGGGGACATTCCAAGCGAGGCGGCAGCCGCAATTGGACAAAGTAGAGAGTTTTCGAGCGACTTTAAACAAGGCCCCATCCTGGCTCAAAGCTGGTACGTTTTGGACCGCATCCGCGCAACGGTTGAGGATGCAGGAGGTCAAATGAATGACGTTTTTAAATTGGTTCAATATTTCAAAAACTTAGATCATTTTCCGCTCTACAGCAGAGTGAGGAATCTCTTCTTCACGGGCACCTCTCCGGCCTCAACCGTGGTTGAAGTCTCTGGCATGCTGCCCAGTGAGGACATTTTGATTGAAGTAGAGGCTACGGCCTTCATTCCTTTGTCCAAGTGAACCCAATTAACCCTTTTCACGAGCTCGCACACACCCTATGATTCACGGCTTCACACCCCCCAAACGTTTTCTCCCCTACCTCAGTTGGACTGAAATCAACGATTTGACAGACAAAGCCAACACGGTGATTGTGCTGCCAACGGGTGCAACAGAACAACACGGCCCACACTTGCCCTGCGCGGTGGACACACTGATTTGTGCAGGGGTTGTGGGTCATGCACTGGCAAGACTGCCTGAACACATTCCAGCTTTTGCCATGGCACCCATTACCTATGGTAAATCGGAGGAACACCTGCATTTCCCAGGCACAATGACCCTCAAAGGTGAGACGCTTTTGGCCACCATGAATGAAATTGGCGAGTCGGTCTACCGAGCAGGATTTAGAAAATTGTTGATTGTCAACGGGCACGGAGGGCAACCCCAAGTCATGGAAATGGCGGCGCGAGAATTGAGACTGCGTCACGGCGACTTCATCGTGGTTCCAAGCTTCACTTGGAAAATGCCCAATGTCGCTGGACAGTTTTTATCCGACACCGAAAAAAAATTGGCCATGCATGCGGGACATGCAGAAACGGCCATGGTGATGGCTCTTGCCCCAGAGACCGTTCACATGGACAAAGCCGTTGCCAATTACCCCCCAGTCTTTCCCTCCCCCCTCTTGTCCACAGATGGAAGACCCGCCTGCGCTTGGAGTGCACGAGACTTCGGCCCGAGTGGGATCATCGGCGATCCAAGAAGCGCAACGCCCGAGCAAGGCCAACAAATTCTTGATTCCCTTGCCATCAGCTGGGCCAAAGCGATTGAAGAGTTTCATCACTTGGAATGGGCACCTCGAGCTGAACCCACATGGGAGAGAGCTCATTTTG
>CAIKYO010000348.1 GCA_903831655.1 uncultured Burkholderiales bacterium | reverse complement strand
TGGAGAACTTCCTCAAGGAACTCAATTTAGGACTTAAAAAGTAAGGCATCAAACCGCTACCCTCAAAGGAATGGGGTTGAGATCAAGAGAAAATATTTCCCATTCCATCCCT
This sequence comes from uncultured Burkholderiales bacterium, assembly GCA_903831655.1. GTDB lineage: Bacteria > Pseudomonadota > Gammaproteobacteria > Burkholderiales > Burkholderiaceae_C > Limnohabitans. The sequence continues at coordinate 7,415 of CAIKYO010000348.1, read as the reverse complement.
TGCCCATTTGAAACACCATTGAGCTCAAGAGAAAAGAGAATCCCCTTGAATTTACCCACTCCACAACCCAGAACATTGGCTCACACCCGTTCCGTTTCTTTTTTAGGTTACCACCGCGAGGACGGCCTGTGGGACATTGAAGCTCAATTGACCGACTCAAAACCCATGTTCTTTGAAGTCAAAGGGGAGAAATCTTGGGAACCCAACGACCCCATTCATCAAATGATCATCCGCCTGACCATCGATGAAGAGTTGGTGGTTCAAGACATTTGGGTTGACATGAAGGCCGTACCCCATGATGAGTGCCCTAACGCCATGGACCCCATGAAGAAAATGATAGGAGCCAAAATTGGCAGCGGTTGGCGCAAAGAGATTGAAAAGAACTTGGGCGAAATCAGAGGCTGTGCACACCTCAGAGAACTCCTCTTTAATATGGCCACTGCCGCCATTCAGACATTGACCCCTAAACTGCGTGCCAGAAAAAGCGACCAAGCACCGGCCCATCTGGACAAGTGCAGCACATGGAGAACCGACTCAGATCTTGTGCATCGCCTGTATCCGATGTTCTACAAACCCAAGGAATCTTCAATTCCTGAATAAAAAAAGGCGGTCAATGGAGATAACCCATTGCCCGCCTTTGATGAGGGTTTAAAGAGCCCTCAGTCGTTCACAGTTTGGAGCCCACTCTCATGGGTTCAATGATGTCCCCTCGCCCCTCAAGCTTCAACGAGTTCCTTGGCCTTTTGTGGGCTTGGGGTGCGAATGAGGTAATCAAACGCACTGAGGGCTGCCTTGGAGCCTTCACCTGCTGCGATCACAATTTGTTTGTAGGGAACGGTTGTGACGTCACCCGCAGCGAATACACCAGGTAAATTGGTATGGCATTTTGAGTCCACCACGATTTCACCGTACTTGCTCAACTCAACAGTGCCTTTAAGAAATTCGGTATTGGGCACCAATCCAATTTGAACAAAGACACCCTCCAAGGCCAAATGGTGAATTTCACCTGAGACGCGGTTTTTGAAACTCAAACCATTGACCTTTTGTCCGTCTCCTGTGATTTCAGTGGTTTGTGCATTCACATGCACATCCACATTGGACAAGCTCTTGAGCTTCGTTACCAAAACGGCATCGGCCTTCAAGGAATCGGCAAATTCCACAACAGTGACGTGCTCGACCACACCCGCCAAATCAATGGCAGCTTCGATACCGGAGTTTCCTCCACCAATGACAGCCACTTTCTTGCCCTTGAAAAGCGGACCATCGCAGTGAGGGCAGTAAGCCACGCCCTTGTTTTTATATTCTTGTTCGCCAGGAACATTCACGTTTTTCCAACGAGCACCAGTGGACAAAATAACACTCTTTGCACTCAAAACGCCACCATTGGCCAATTGCACTTGAATGAGTCCACCCACTTCTGTAGCGGGAATAATTTTCTCAGCGCGTTGCAAATTCATGATGTCAACTTCGTTTTGACGAACCTGCGCTTCCAAAGCTGCAGCGAATTTGGGGCCATCTGTTTCCAAAACAGAAATGTAATTTTCAATGGCCATGGTGTCATTGACTTGGCCACCAAAGCGCTCGGCCGCAACTCCAACACGAATGCCCTTGCGTGCAGCATAAACCGCAGCAGCAGCACCAGCAGGACCACCGCCCACGATCAAGACATCAAAGGGTTCTTTGGCACTGAGCTTGGAGGCGTCTCGAGCTGAGGCATTGCTATCGAGCTTTCCAATGATCTCCTCTAAACTCATGCGACCTGAACCGAACACTTCGTCATTCATGTAGACCATGGGCACCGCCATGACTTGGCGCTCATCGACCTCGGCTTGGTTCAAAGCGCCATCGATCACAGTGGTCTGCACTTTGGGGTTGTAGATGGAGATGAGCGTTGCTGCTTGAACCACATCGGGGCAATTGTGGCAAGACAAGGACATGTAGACCTCAAACTTCATGTTGGCGTCCAAGGCACGAATTTGATCAATCACTTCGGGCTCGACTTTGGGTGGATGTCCGCCTGTCCACAAGAGCGCCAAGACAAGTGAGGTGAACTCATGGCCCATGGGAATCGCAGCAAAGCGAACGCCATGAGTCTCACCCTCTTTGGTGATGAGGAAAGAGGGCTTGCGTGCATCGTTACCCAGCTCATCAAAATGAACCAGTTCCGAGAGCTCAGTGATTTCCAGCAGCAACTCTTTGAGCTCTGCACTGCTCGAGCTCGAATCCAAGGAGGCACTCAAGCGAATGGGGTGACGAAGGTTTTGCAAGTAAGCTTGCAACTGCGTTTTCATATTTGCATCTAACATATTCATCTCCTATGCGCCTGTAGCGCTGAACAACACTTTTCAAAGGGAAACCCAGGGTGTCTGACAAAAGGGGCGCAAATGCGCACCCCTTTCAGCAGAAAACCTGCTTAGATCTTGCCAACCAACTCCAAAGAAGGTGTCAATGTCTTGGCGCCTTCGTTCCACTTGGCGGGGCAAACTTCGCCAGGATTCTTGGCCACGTATTGAGCGGCCTTCAATTTACGCAATGTCTCTTTCACATCGCGAGCAATAGAGTTGTCATGCACTTCGGCTGTCTTGATCACGCCCTCGGGGTCAATGATGAAGGGACCGCGCAAAGCCAAGCCGGCCTCTTCGATGTGCACACCAAAAGCACGTGTCAGGTGGTGTGTGGGGTCGCCCAGCAATGGGAACTTGGCCTTACCAACAGCGGGTGAAGTCTCGTGCCATACTTTGTGAGCAAAGTGAGTGTCTGTGGTCACGATGTAGACCTCAGCACCTACTTTTTGGAACTCAGCGTAGTTGTCAGCTGCATCCTCAACTTCTGTTGGGCAGTTGAATGTGAAAGCGGCAGGCATAAAAATGAAAACTGACCACTTGCCTTTTAAATTGGCTTCTGAGACTTGGATGAACTTTCCATTGTGAAAAGCATCTGCCTTGAAGGGTTGAACGTGTGTATTGATAAGAGACATGGTGGGTTCCTTTCAGGATTAAAAAAAACTATCGAATGAGAAAAACTCATTGACTAAATCATAATCGAAAAATTCAAGTCCTTTGATTGTTTGTTTCTAAGAGACCTATAGTCAAAATCTAAATGCTCAATGGGCTAAAGTTTTGAATTCAAACCGTTTTGGACCTAGATTTAACTTGTTTTAGATGGGGCTTAAACGGAGAGTTGCAAGGGGTGTCAAGACACATTTGCCCAAGTACCAAGCGCATTGAGGTGTAAAACTGTCAAAGTGATGAAATTTAGAAATTGGCATAAAAGGTGCTTAAGTGCTGTGCGTGCTCAGTTTTTTGACACGACCTCATTTGTATTTTTAGGAGTGATCCAAACCATTAGGAGTTAGCAATGCACATCAAAACCGCGCGCATCGTCATTGATGCAAACCAGTCTACAAAACGCAGCAAATACGATTCAAGCAAACGTTCCATCTCCATTGATTCGAGTGAAACAGAAGATGGATACAAGTATTTCGATGATTCAGCCAGTGACTTTGATCGTTACAACACATTCACACTGGGCAAAGAGACCATGCTGTTTGAGGAACGTGGGCTGACGTATTGATCACCACCTGGGACTATTCAAGGCGTTGCCAATCCCAACATCACCCTTGCTTGCAGGCTGAACTTCAATTTAAAGCCGACAAAGGGGGACGATGAATGTCTCGATCACGAGATCCGAGATTTTTGAATACGATTTCGCTTCCCTGTTTTGAAGCTGGCAAACTCACTTCAACTACGAACATCTAAAAAGAAGCGCCATCGTTCAAGAACACATTTCTAGAACCAAGTATTGGCGATTTCAATCATTGCAGACTGGGTCAACTTGCGAAATTTTTGTCCTCAGTCTAAAATCAATTGGAAATGAGCCGCCATCTTTTATCCGCATTGCTGTCTTTGAGTTTGCTGATCTCTCAGCAACTGGCAGTGGTGCACGAGTTGGCGCACAGCTTCCAAGACGGGCAATCCAACCGTCACAATCAATCTCAAACGATTGAAGCAAAAGCGGACATATCCCCCAACCATCAAGCTGTTGAACTGTGCAGAACCTGCTTGGCTTTTGCGCAGTTGGCCCATTCTCTGCCTACCCACGAATTTGCTTTGAATATTTCGGCAGATACGTTGACCCAACTGATTGCCACAGACGTATCTGCTCCCGACACCAGAGCGCTTCGGATTTCCAACCGGGGACCACCTGCTTTCCTTTAGAAACTGATCAAACCTCTTGCGGTTATTTTCGCCAGAGGATTCTCTTTTTTTCTAAGGATTGTCATGCCTCGTTTTTCATTACGCAGCATTGCCATGGCCACCTCCATGGTGGCGAGCTTTTCAAGTCATGCAGACGATAAAACCATCGAGCTCGCGCCTGTCACTATCCAACTCAAGAGATTAGATGCTGCTCGCAACGGTTTATCGGTGGATACGGGTAGCTCTAGTTACAACTTCAATTCTTCTGACATTGAAGCATTGCCATTGGGTGAGAGCACGCCTCTCAATCAAGTTCTCTTGCAAGCACCCGGCGTGGCCCAAGATTCTTATGGTCAAGTGCATGTTCGAGGGGATCACGGCAACATGCAATACCGGATCAATGGTGTCTTGATACCGGAGCCCATCACTGGATTTGGCCCATCGATCGATACTCGCTTTGCCAACAACATCAACTTCATAACTGGAGCACTTCCAGCCCAATATGGATACAGAACTGCAGGCGTTGTAGACATACAAACCAAGGGCGCTGATGAAATTGAAAATGGGGCTGAAATTGGAAGCCTAATTGGGAGCAATGGTCACCAAGAGCTCAATGGAAGTTATTCTGGCAACAAGGGTGACTGGACTTACTTCTTAACGGGCTCTGGCTTGACCAATCAGCTCGGTATTGAAAACACATCGGCCAGCAAAACAGCTTTGCATGATCAAACCCATCAAACCAAGGGCTTTGGGTATGCCTCTTACTTGATAGATGCTTCTAACCGATTGAGCTTGATGGCTGGAATTTCTAATTCAAGATTTCAAATCCCAGATATTGCGGGTCTAAAGCCTCAATATGACTATCCAGGTGTGAGCATTCCAAGCTCTGCGACTCTCAATGCCAATCAACAAGAGAGAAACATATTTCAAACCATCAGTTTTCAGCACAGCGAAGACAGTGCACTTGATTATCAAATATCGTTATTTCACCGCATAAGTTCTGTTGACTATCAACCGGACTCTGTAGGTGATTTGGTCTTTAACGGCATTGCCTCAAACATTCATCGACAAAACAATGCGATCGGATTGCAAGCGGATGCCCTGTACAGACTTGATTCACGCAATACTTTGCGCGTGGGCATGTTCTTGCAGCATGAGAACATGGTGGTGAACAACAACTCTTTGGTTTTTGCCCTAGACAGCGAAGGCAACCCCAACTCCACACCACAAAGCATTCAAGACAACAATACATTTGGCGGAAACACGCTAGGCTTGTACGTTCAAAATGAATACAAAATCAATAAAGATTTGACCTTCAACTACGGTGCGCGTTATGACCATGTCAACACCGTCACGTCGGAGGGTCAACTCAGTCCAAGGGTGGGATTGGTCTATGACTCCAGTAATACCACACGTTGGCATGCTGGATATTCAAAATATTTCACGCCTCCTCCTTCAGAAAAAATCAACACCACCACTGTTGCCCTGTTTCAAAACACCACTAACGCCTTGCCCTCAGATGCCAACACTGCGGTCAAAGCAGAAAGGTCAAACTATTTTGATGTTGGCGTCTCTCATGTCGTTAACTCTAAGCTCACTTTGGGGCTGGATGGATATTACAGAGAAGTTACCAATTTGCAAGACGAGGGGCAGTTTGGAAATGCGTTGATTTACTCTGCATTCAATTACGCACAAGGTCGTATTGGAGGTCTGGAATGGTCTGCCAACTATCACGACAAAAGTTTCAGTGCATATGGCAACTTGTCGCGTTCCTTTGCATATGGAAAAAATCTCATTAGTGGTCAATTCAACTTCGCACCCCAAGAGATCAACTACATTGCCAACAACTGGGTTCATTTGGATCATGATCAAAACTGGACCGGGTCGGGTGGGCTTAACTATCGCTTGGGAGAAACCAGCTTTAGCAGTGATTTAATCTTTGGAACGGGTTTGCGAAATGGATTTGCAAACACCGATCACTTGCCCTTTTACTCACAAGTCAATGCATCGGTCACTCAAAAGCTCGCATCCAGCGCAGACAGCAACAATACCATTCGTTTGAGCTTACTCAATGTGTTTGATCGGGTCTACGAACTGCGAGATGGCACAGGAATTGGTGTTGGAGCGCCTCAATGGGGCCAAAGACGTACACTTTATCTTGGATTGACACATGCTTTTTAACTTCATTTGGAGCTGAAGTAGGACTGCCGCTATACAACGAGAAACTCGAAAAATCTTGAAGCCCATCAATTAAATTGAAGTCAGCTTCACTCAGTAAAGAAACTGGACTCCTACCCTGACTTGACGGGGCTCTCCTGGATGAACGGTAATGCCGCTGGGTTGAACCTGGGCTGTGGGAGACACTTGGTAGTCTTGGTTGTACGCAATGTCGTAGTATGGTCTATTGAAAACATTCAAGACATCGAGTGTGAGATGAACGTCTTTTTCTATTTCCCTGTTCACTCGGAGATTTGAAACCATAGCAGCAGGTGCTGTTTGAGTGCCATCTTGAGTCAAGGGATAAGAACCGATATAGCGGGTTTCCCACCCTGCTGACCAAGGGCCCAAGTGGTGAAGAGCGGCCCGCAAAATACCAACCTTGCCTACCGCATTGGGAATTTGGTTACCCAATTGACCATTGTCATTCATGGTTTGATAGTTTGCGTGCGTCCAGGCCAAGTCAGCATCGACAAAGACCCAGTCATTGGCCACAAAGTGATTGTTCCACTCCAATCCAGTTCTAACACTGGCACCGTTTGCAGATGTATTTCCTATGCCTGAATCTGCACTGTAGACAAGCTCCGAATCACTTTGAAGCTTCCAAAGTGCCAGTGAAGTTTGCAAATTTGGATTGATTTGGGATCTCACCCCGACTTCTTGCCCAAAACTTCCCACCAATGCAGGTATTTGAGTGGCCTGATCTCCCGTTGTTGGATCGATTTTGTTGATCACACCTCTTGCATCGTTGCTGTGAAAACCTTTTCCGATGTTGTAAAAAAACTCAGTTTTGTTCCATGGACCCAAAATAGCTGAGAACTTGGGCGAAACCTTAGCAGCACCAGCAGATCCACTGTTGAGTGAATTCTCAAAGGCTGACATTTGCATATTCACCTGATCGCCACGAAGTCCAACGATAGTCCTCGCCCATGTACTCCAAGTCGTCATGTTTTGGATCCATGCACTTTTCATGAACTCATGGATGTGTTCATTTGAAACGGT
>CAIKYO010000347.1 GCA_903831655.1 uncultured Burkholderiales bacterium | reverse complement strand
CTCCCGCCAAGGCGCCCGTCAAAGGGGGCGCCAGCGCAAGCGCCAAGGGCGCTGTCAAAACTCACTCACACCTTGCTGCCAAGGTGCCTGAGCCTGTGAAACCTTCAACGAATCCATTAAGCATGTCCACCAAAGTGGTGGCTGGGCAATCCATTGCGCAGCCACAAAATAAAAAATCGTCTCGTGGAGCCAAGGCAGCCTCAATGGTGCCGCCTCCACCCGTGGCAGTGCTCTCTAACAATGCGGCCAAATCCAGTTTTGGCCCCAATGATGCACCCTCCCTCCCTTCTGTGATCACTGTGAACCCCAAGAAAGACAGCAAGTTGGCAAACAATTGGAAACAAAAATCGGTCAATGAACTCACCGATGCAGAGATATTGGCCATGCCTGACTCTGAGTACATGAATGACACACAAATGGCTTTTTTCCGTTTGAAGTTGTCCGCGTTAAAACAAGACATCCTCAACAATGCAGGGCAAACGACTGAGAATTTGCGCGAAGAAACAGTCGTGGTGCCCGATCCTGCTGACCGTGCAACCATTGAAGAGGAACATGCGCTGGAGCTCAGAACGCGAGACCGTGAGAGAAAGCTCTTGAAAAAAATCGAGCAATCCATTCAGCGCATTGACGCAGGTGACTACGGCTACTGTGATGAAACGGGTGAAGCCATCGGGGTGGGTCGTTTGTTGGCGCGCCCAACAGCCACCTTGTCTCTTGAGGCACAACAGCGTCGAGAGTTGAAGCAAAAAATGTTTGGTGATTAAGAGGGCGCTTCAACGCTTCAAGCTTGAAGCACTTCACAAGCGTGTTTGAGATCTCAAGCGGTTGCTTCAATCAAATTGCATCGAATGCATGAAACAAGGGGTGCTCAAACACCCCTTGTTGCTTTGGTGGTCTGGTCCTCATTGAGACCTCCAGGCGGGGACTCACCTCTCAAAGAAAATGAAAAACAAAGCCCGTGTTGCATGCGAGGTTTGGACTCGCCCATTTTTTGAAAAAAACTTGAGAACCATCCTTCTCTTAATTCAAGAAGTTGGAACACCGAGCGAGTTCTTTTGAGCTTGACGGCCAGCACTTCGCTGGCGTTCAGATTGCTCCTGGCATCAACATGGGTGAACCTGTGAGCCAAAATGGGTTGAAACTGTAAAAATATTTTTTTGTTCAGATGTCACTTTCACACCCCGCGCTAAGTCCTTCATTTTCAAAGGAAAAAACTGCAAGATTTTCACTAGAAACCTCTCTAAGTCCTTGATTTCATTGAAAAAATAATCGTTTCTCTGTTGCGTAACGTCAAAATCCTGATACAGTGCAAATAAGTGCAAATTTGTGGAAAAAAGTGTGAACTTTGATCCGTGTGTTTGCCTATGGAAATTTGTTTGTGTTGAAAAGGATATTTTGACGTGTTTCAAGGTGCTTCATCACTGGTGTTGGATGGCAAAGGGCGGATGTCAATTCCGACGCGCCACCGTGAGGTGTTGACTGCGAATGCGCAGGGTCAGCTCACGATTACACGCCACCCAGATGGCTGCTTGATGATGTTCGCACGCGGTGAGTGGGAGAAGTTCAGAGACCGCATTGCAGCCTTGCCCATGAGCGCGCAGTGGTGGAAGCGCATCTTGCTTGGCAACGCCATGGATGTGGAGATGGATGCAACCGGACGCGTGCTCCTCTCGCCCGAGCTCAGAGCGGCTGCTGGCATTCACAAAGACATCATGATGCTGGGTATGGGGCATCACTTTGAGATTTGGGACAGAGAGACTTATGAAGCCAAGGAAGCTTTGGCGATGCAAGGTGAAATGCCTGAGGTGTTTAAAGAATTTTCCTTTTAAGTGATGACGAGTTCTGCCCCCGCTCACACGACGGTCTTGTTGCAAGAGGCTGTTCAAGCTCTTGAGGTGCAACGACCCGGTTGCTACGTCGACGCCACCTTCGGTCGTGGCGGGCACACTCGCCTCATCTTGGAGAGAATGCACCCAGACTCCCAATTGATTGCCTTCGATAAAGATTTGGAAGCGGTGCGTGAGGCTGGAAAAATCACAGATGGTCGTTTCTCCATTCGACACGAAGGCTTTTCGCATTTGGGAGAGCTGCCGCTTCAAAGTGTTGCTGGAATTTTGATGGACCTGGGCGTGAGTTCGCCTCAAATCGACACACCCGAGCGTGGTTTCTCATTTCGCTTTGATGGTCCATTGGACATGCGCATGGACACCAGTCGCGGTGAGTCCGTTAAAGAGTGGCTGCAAAGAGCAGAGCTTGCCGAGATCACTCGGGTGATCAAAGAATATGGGGAAGAGCGCTTTGCGGTCTCGATCGCCAAAGCCATCGTGGCCCGCAGGCAAGACAAGGGTGTGCCTGAGACCACTGCTGAGTTGGCTCAACTGGTGGCGGCTTCGGTGAAGACCCGCGAGTTCGGGCAGGACCCAGCCACTCGCACCTTTCAAGCGTTTCGCATTTTCATCAACGCCGAGCTCGAGGAGTTAGAGCAAGCGCTCGAGGCCAGTCTACAAGTGTTGGCGCCTGGTGGACGCTTGGTGGTGATCAGTTTTCATTCGTTGGAAGATCGCATCGTCAAGCAGTTCATTGCCAAGCACGCCAAGGAACAATACGATCGCACCAAGCCCTTTGCCAAGCCCCAAGAGATGTCTTTGCTGAGTCGCAAGCGCATCAAGCCCTCTATGGAAGAGGTGCAAAGAAATCCAAGATCGAGAAGCGCCATCATGCGTGTGGCACAGCGACTGCCTTTGCCTCTCGATTGGCAAGAAAGTGCTGAGGCATTTGCATGAGCCGACTCAACTTGCTTTTGCTGATCGCGGTGATGGCGAGCGCCTTTTACTTGGTGAGAACGCAGTACGACTCAAGGCGTTTGTACACGGAATTTGATCGTTCAAGATCAGAGGCCAGAAATTTGGAGCTCGAGCGCGAACGCTTGGAGGTCGAGCGCAGATCCCAGGGCACCTCACTCAGGGTTGAAAAAGTGGCCAAAGAGGAGTTGCACATGAGAAGTGTGACGCCTGCCATCACGCAGTACGTTTATCGACCCTTGGGTGAGGGAGGCTCTCCAGCACAAGTTGCAAAGGGTCAGCAAGGTTCGGCGCCAGCATCAGCATCAGCGCCAGCACAAGCACCAGCACCAAGTCCCGTGTCTGTGGATCAGCATGACACACACCTGGCCAAACAAAATGCACCCGACTCCACACAAGTTGCCAAGGGGATCAGCCCATGAGTCGCAAAGGTGTGCAATACAACTCCTCTCCCTTGCTGGCCAGCAAAACGCCAGTGTGGAGGAGTCAGTTCATTGTGGCCATGATTGCTTTGGGCTTTTTGGGTTTACTGGTGAGGGCCGCATACGTGCAGGTCATAGACAACGCCTTTTTCCAGCACCAAGGCAATGTGAGGTTTTTGCGCACACAAGATATTCCTGCTGATCGTGGAAAAATTCTCGACAGAAACGGTGCCATCCTGGCCTCCAGTGTTTCGTTGCCCAGCATTTTTGTGAGTCCAGAGGATGTGGACAGAACGCCAGAAAAGTTAAAAGCTTTGGCCAAACTCATCGACATGCCCATGGCTGAGTTGCAAAGCCGCATCAAAGACGATGAAAAGGGTTTTGTGTGGCTCAGGCGCATGGTCGACGACAGCCTTGCTCAACAAGTGATGGCCTTGAAGATGAAGGGCATTGGCATTCGCAAGGAATACAAGCGAATCTATCCAGAGGGAGAGGCCGTGGCTCACGTGGTGGGGTTCACCAACATCGAGAACCAGGGGCAAGAGGGCGTGGAGTTGACGTTTGAGAATCAACTGGCCGGTCACATTGGATACAGGCGCGTGCTCAAAAATCGATTGGGTGAAAATGTAGAAGACATGGGTGAGATCAAGGCGCCCATTGATGGCCAAGATTTGCAATTGAGCATCGACAGCAAAATTCAATTCTTTGCTTACGAAAAGCTCAAAGCCGCGGTTCAAGATCACAAAGCTCAGGCAGGCTCAGTGATTGTGCTCGATGTGAAATCGGGTGAAGTCTTGGCGCTGGCCAATTACCCCAGTTTTTCACCCAACAGCAGAGTGAATTTGAGTTTTGCGCAGTTGAGAAACCGCGCGTTGACGGACACCTTTGAGCCTGGCTCCACCATGAAGCCTTTGGTGATTTCTCTTGGGTTAGAAAAAGGCATTGTCACGCCCGACACGATCATTCAAACTGGAACGGGTCACCTGAGCATGGCTGGGTTCACCATCAATGATGACTCTCCCAATGGTGCCATTTCGGTTCGCCAAGTGATTCAAAAATCATCGAATGTGGGAACGGTGAAAATTTCTCTTCAAATGCCGCCCAAAGATTTGTGGGAAATTTTCACGCAAGTCGGTTTTGGTCAAAAACCTCAAGTGCCTTTCCCTGGTGCAGTGGGTGGAAAACTCAGGGCCTACAAAACATGGCGCCCCATTGAGCAAGCGACCATGAGTTATGGCTACGGTTTGTCGGTGAGTTTGTTTCAACTCGCCCACGCCTACACCATCTTCGCGCGAGACGGTCAGTTGATTCCCTTGACACTCTTAAAGCGAGATGAGCCCGTACAAGGGGTGCGGGTGATTACAGAAAAGCACGCGGCAGATGTGCGTGAGATGCTGCACTTGGTGACCAGCCCAGGAGGTACCGCGCCCAAGGCGCAGACCATGGGTTACTCAGTGGGTGGCAAAACAGGAACCGCTCACAAGTTGGAGGGGGCAGGCTACACGGGACACAAGTACCGGGGTTTCTTTGTCGGATTGGCTCCCATTGAGAACCCCAGAATCATTGTGGCTGTGATGATCGATGAACCCAGCGACGGTTTTTATTTCGGTGGAGACACCGCTGCCCCAGTGTTTAGCCAAACGGTGCAGCAAACTTTGCGTGTGATGGGGGTGCAGCCCGACATGACGGTCAAGCCCCAGGTGGTGGCCAAAGTAGAAGCGGAGACCTACTGATGAAAATCTTCACCACAGCAAAAGAGGCCGTGACTTGGTTGCAGGAGCGCATTCAAGTCTCAGTCCCTTTGTCAGAACAAAAGGATGCACAGCTGCACTCGGACTCAAGGCTGGTGCAAGGCGGGGATGCTTTCTTGGCCTATCAAGGCGAGAGGAGCGATGGGCGGAAATATGTGTTGGGTGCGCTCCAAGCGGGAGCTTGCGCATGTCTCATCGATGTGCCCTCGAGCGATGTCAATGCGTCGGACTTGGGCTTGGGTTTGGGCTTGGGCTTGCCGATCGAAGATGAAAGATTGGCGTTCTTTGTGAATTTGAAGCCAGCGCGTGCACTGATTGCGTCTGGCTTTTACGAGACAAGCAACATCGATTTGAAGGTCATGGCTGTGACCGGTACGAACGGTAAAACCACCACAAGTTGGTGGTTGGCTCAGGCCTTGGAGCGATTGGGTGAGAGTGCAGCCGTTGCAGGCACCTTGGGTGTGGGTCAATTGGTCTGGAATCCTTTGAGCCATGCCTTGGAGGTGAAGTCACTCCCCTGGGGCAAAGTGAGTCCCAAAGACAGGGGTGAGCTGGGTCTGCTCACCACGCCTGAGGCGACCCAACTCCACAGTGCATTGCGCACCTGTGTGAGAAAGGGTGTGCGTTACATGTCCATGGAAGCCTCCTCGGTGGGCTTGGTGGAGGGGCGTATGAAGGGCTTGCAAATCGAGGTGGCGGTGCTCACCAATTTCACCCAAGACCATTTGGACTATCACCAAACGATGGAGCGGTATTGGAGTGCCAAAGCCTCCTTGTTCTTGGATTTTGCACCCAAAGCCGCCGTCATCAACTTGGACGACCCCAAGGGTCGGGAGCTGTATGCCGAGTTGGAGTCAAGGCGCGAGAGTGCTGCGCCACAAGAGGCGGTGAAAGTGGTGGGCTACACAGTGGCTGAGAGCGCACAAAGCAACCCAGAAGGAGTGCTCTGTGCACACAGCGTTCGACTCGATGAGAAGGGGCAGGTGTTTGAGCTCAATTGGAGCGGTGAACACAGAAGTGCCAGCATCCATGCGCTGGGTTCTTACAACTTGAGCAACGCATTGGCAGTGATGGGCAGCTTGCTGGTGATGGGGCGCAGTTTAGATGAGGCCATCCAGGCCATTGGAGACTTGAAGGCAGTGCCCGGCAGAATGGAAGAGGTTGAGGCCGAGGGCAGTGAGCCCATGCCTTTGGTTGTTGTGGATTACGCGCACACCCCAGACGCTTTAAAGCAAGTCTTGGGTGCGTTGTCAGAAAAAGCCGATGCCCGCGGGGGTGCACTGTGGTGTGTCTTTGGGTGTGGTGGTGAGCGCGATGCATCCAAACGTCCCTTGATGGGAGGCATTGCTCAGGCCTGGGCGCGCCACGTGGTGGTGACCTCAGACAACCCCAGGAGTGAAGATGCGTTGAGCATCGCCAAAGATGTTTTGAGTGGAACGCGTGAGCCCAATTCGGTTGAGGTAGAGCTCGAGCGCAAAGATGCCATTGAGTCAGCCATTGACCGAGCTCAGCCCCAAGACGTGGTCTTGTTGGCAGGCAAAGGGCATGAGCAAACGCAAGAGGTCAATGGAGTCAAGACCCCGTTCAGCGATGCCAAGGTGGCTCGGCAAGCGCTTGAGAAACGCTTGGAAAAGAAGGAATCTAAAAAAGGAGGTCGCCATGGGTGATGGGACCCACCTTGCTCTTAACGCTTCAAGCGTTGGTGAGAGCCAAAGCATGCACCTCACTTGGAAGGCGTTGGGGGAGTTGCTCATGACCGACCCCAGCTTGCAAGCTCGAGCCGTGGGACTAGACGGTGCACGCGAGTTGGAGGAGATCGAGCGTTTACACACCGATACCCGCACCTTGGTGGCGGGGGATTGTTTTGTGGCCTTGAAGGGTGAGCGCTTTGATGCCAATGATTTCTTAGAACAAATTTCTGCCACAGGTGCTCTGGGTGCCATTGCGCATCAAGGCAAACTCTTAAAGGGGATGGTGGGCTATGAGGTGAATGACACCACCCAAGCGTTGGGGGTTGTGGCAGCTGCTTGGCGCGCACAAAAACCGACCAGACTGATTGCTGTGACGGGAAGCAACGGCAAGACCACGGTCACGCAAATGATTGGCAGTATTTTGTCGGCTTGGAAATTCAAAGACAGCTTGGCAACCCAAGGTAACTTTAACAACGCCGTGGGTGTGCCCCTGACCTTGCTCAGGCTTAGAGACACAACCCAAGTGGGTGTGGTTGAGCTTGGGATGAATCACCCAGGAGAGATTGAGAGCTTGGCTCAATGGGTGAGACCCGAGGTGGCCTTGGTGAACAATGCGCAGCGCGAGCACCAAGAGTTCATGAAGAGTGTGAGAGCCGTGGCAGAGGAAAACGCGCAGGTCTTCAAAGCGCTCAAGCCCAATGGGGTCGCCATTTTTCCTGGACGCGATCCACAAACAGAATTTTGGCGTGAGTTGGCCCAGGGTCACCGCCAAATGACGTTTGGTTCGCACACCGATTGCGATGTGCACTTGATCAGCCACGAATGGCTCAATGGGGCTTGGCATGCGCGAGTGAGTGTGATGGGACAAGCCCTGAACGTGCGGCTTCACCAAGCGGGCGAGCACAACCTCATGAATGCACTTGCGAGCATGGCTTGCGCGCATGCTTTGGGCGCTCCCATGGGTGCCATTCAACAAGGACTCGAGGATTTCAGACCCGTGGCCGGTCGCACCCAAACCAAATTGGTTCCAATGGGTGGCAGACAACTGACGGTGGTGGACGACAGCTACAACGCCAACCCCGACTCGGTCTTGGCAGGCATTGAGACCCTCAGAGGACTGCCTTCGCCCAGGCTTCTCATCTTGGGCGACATGGGCGAGGTGGGTGAGAGTGGAGACCTCTTTCACCAAGAGGTGGGGGCGTTTGCCAAGGCCTCAGGCATTGAACATTTGATGTGCTTGGGTCCACTGACCCAGCATTCAGCCATGAGCTACGCCGGAGAGTTGGAGGGCGTGCATTTTCAGAATTTAGAGTCCTTGCTAGATCAACTTCCAAGGGTTCTTCAAGGTGTTGAGAGCGTTTGGGTCAAAGGCTCTCGCTTCATGCAAATGGAGCGGGTGGTCAAAGCCATCGCCGCTTTGTCCCTTCAACAAGAGGAGAAAACATGCTCTTGACCCTTGCGCAGTGGTTGCAAAGTTTGTCGCCTGATTTTGGATTTTTCAGGGTCTTTCAATACATCACCTTTCGTGCTGTGATGGCTGCCCTCACCGCACTTTTGATTGGTCTGATTGCGGGTCCATGGGTGATCAAACGACTCACCGAGCTGAAGGTGGGGCAACCCATTCGTGGCTACGGCATGCAAAGTCATTTGAGCAAAAGTGGCACGCCCACCATGGGTGGGGTCCTCATTTTGATTGGCATTGGCGTGTCAACCGTTCTTTGGTCAGATTGGAGCAACCGCTTTGTGTGGATTGTGATGCTGGTGACTTTTGGCTTTGGGGCCATTGGCTGGGTCGATGACTGGAGAAAAGTGGTGAGCAAAGATCCTGAGGGAATGCCTTCAAGAGAAAAGTATTTTTGGCAGTCGTTGATTGGCCTCATGGCGGCTTTGTATTTGGTCTTTAGCATCTCTGAGAGCAGCAACTACCGAGTGGTTGAACTTTTTTGGAGTTGGATCAGATCGGGGTTTGATTTGAACTTGCCGCCCAAAGCTGGACTCATGGTGCCATTCATGAAAGAGGTGAGCTATCCCTTGGGTGTGTTTGGGTTTGTGGTGCTCACCTATTTGGTGATCGTGGGTTCGAGCAATGCGGTGAACTTGACCGATGGTTTGGATGGGTTGGCCATCATGCCAGTGGTGATGGTGGGCTCTGCGCTGGGCGTGTTTGCCTATGTGACGGGGAGCTCTGTTTATTCTCGTTATTTGATCCTGCCCTACATTCCGGGCTCGGGTGAGCTGTTGATTTTTTGCGCAGCCATGGCGGGTGCAGGCTTGGCGTTTTTGTGGTTCAACACCCACCCAGCACAGGTGTTCATGGGGGACGTAGGAGCCTTGTCCTTGGGTGCAGCGCTGGGCACGATTGCGGTCATTGTGAGACAAGAAATTGTGCTCTCCATCATGGGCGGCATTTTTGTGGTGGAGGCGCTCTCGGTGATGCTGCAGGTGAGTTACTTCAAGTACACCAAGAAAAAATTTGGCGAGGGGCGACGCATCTTCAAGATGGCGCCACTGCACCACCACTTTGAGAAAAGTGGTTGGAAAGAGACTCAAGTGGTGGTTCGGTTTTGGATCATCACGATGCTTTTGTGTTTGGTGGGTTTGTCCACTTTGAAACTCAGGTAATGCAAACCATTCAGATCGAATAATCAACAGATGCTCAACTTAAAAGAACAACACATCATGATCCTGGGGCTGGGAGACTCTGGTCTTTCCATGGCCCGTTGGTGTGACTTTTGTGGAGCCCATGTTTGGGTGGTGGACAACCGAGAGGCGCCGCCCAAGCTCTCCGAGCTCCAAGAGAGCTTGCCACGTGTGAAGTTCATCACCAGCTCATTTGAGGCCTCACTGCTTGAGCGCGCACCCTTCAAAGCCGTGTTCAAAAGCCCTGGCTTGAGCCCAGAGCAGGTCTTGGGATTGTGGGAAAGTGCCAAAGCCACGGGGTTGGTCACTGGAACCGAACTCACCCTTTTTGCTCAGGCCTTGGAGGACATGGAGCGCACAGCAAGCTATGCGCCCAAGGTGCTTGCGATCACAGGTACCAATGGCAAAACCACGGTCACCACATTGACGGGATTGCTCTTAAAGCGTGCAGGTCTTAAAGTGGAAGTGGCGGGCAACATTGGGCCAGCCATGTTGGAGCAACTCTTGGGTTATTTAAAACCCGACGATTTGGACGCCATGCGAGAAGACCGAGTTCGCATGTCCTCTGTGCTGACGGTACAAGAGTCCTTTGATTTGGAGCACGCCGCAAATTCCAATGCCTCTGAAATAGAGCCATTGGAGCCAGAGGTTTTGGGTTTGGAGCTGGATGCGGAAGTACAAGCCGCGGAAGTACCAGCTGCGGAAATGCAAGTCCAAGAAGCAGAAGCGCATTTGGACTCGGATGCCGAAGAGCTAGATCCTTCCCCAGCCGAAGAGGATTCAGATTCAATTGAATTGGAATTGCCCATTCCTGTGGTGTCTCAGGTGATCTTGCCCGATTGGGTGCACGCTTTGCCCGATGCTTGGGTGCTTGAGCTCTCCAGCTTTCAGCTCGAGGGTGTCAGCAACTTCAAGCCCACCATGGCCACAGTGCTCAACGTCACACAAGACCATTTGGATTGGCACGGTAGTTTTGAGAATTACAAAAACGCCAAGGCTCAAGTGTTTTCTCTCTCAACCCTTCGACTCATCAACCGAGATGACCCGCATGCGGAGTCCTTTAGACCTCGCTTGGAGGTCAAAGAAAAAGCAGCCTTTGGCAGAACCAAAGCCAAGGCACCTCAGTGGGTGGAGTTTGGCTCCTCCGAGCCCACACGGGTGGGCGATTACGGCATCGAGGTGGTCAACGGCATGACTTGGTTGGTCAAGGCCGAGGGCAACGGTGACCCCGAGCCCAAGAAAGCATCACTGGCGCAGGAAGCGTTAAAACAAATCGATCACATGAAGCGCTTGATGCCTGCAGAGGCGCTTCGCATCCACGGCAAGCACAATGCATCCAATGCATTGGCTGCATTGGCATTGGCCAGTAGCACAGGTGCGCCCATGGGCGGGATGCTCTATGCACTGCGTGAGTACTCGGGTGAGCCACACCGGATCCAGTCCTTGCAAATCATCGACGGCGTGGAGTACTTTGACGACAGCAAAGGCACGAATGTGGGGGCAACGGTTGCGGCTCTTGAGGGTTTGGGCGGTGAGCGTTCCTTGGTGTTGATTTTGGGTGGTCTTGGCAAGGGTCAAGATTTCTCACCCTTGGTGCAGCCCGTTAAGCGATTTGTGAAAGCACTTGTGGTGTTGGGTCAAGACGCAGAGCTCATTACCGAGGCTTTGAAGGACACAGGAGTCCCAGTGCACCGGGTGTCCTCAATGCAAGAGGCGGTGCACGTGAGTGCGCAATGCGCCAAGAGTGGAGATGCGGTCTTGTTGTCTCCCGCCTGTGCGAGCATGGACATGTTCAAAGATTACGCACACCGAGCCAGTGTGTTTGCCAGCGCTGTTGAAGCACTCGCGTGGGACACAACTGGGGCGACGCTGCATGAGGCCTCGTCTGCTCCAAGCGAAGAGGAGGCACCCTGATGGGATTGTCGTTCCTTAAATTCTCTTGGGCAGACCGCTTCTTTGGGGGAGGGAGAGATGAGCGCGACGAATGGTCACGCTCGGATGTGCTGCCAGTGAGGGTTCACGGAACGCAGTTCACCGCGACCAGTGCTGCACCCGTGCGTTTTAGCGCCTTTGATCAGCCCTTGGTTTTTGTCACCCTTGGGCTCTTGCTTTGGGGGTTGGTCATGGTGTATTCGGCATCCATTGCCATGCCCGATAACCCCAAGTTTGTTCATTATTCACAAACCCATTTCTTGGTTCGTCATCTCATCTCCATTGTGGTGGGACTCATCATGGGGGTCTTGGCCTTCCAAGTACCGCTTGAGAAATGGGAGAAAGTTGCGCCTTGGGTTTTTGTCACGTCTTTGGTGCTTTTGATTGCAGTGTTGATCCCCTTCATTGGCAAAGGTGTGAACGGGGCCACGCGTTGGATTTCTTTGGGGATCATGAATTTTCAGCCCTCTGAGTTGGCCAAGTTTGGTGTCTTGTTGTATGCCGCCAATTACATGGTCAGAAAAATGGATGTGAAGGAGAAGTTCCTCCAGTCTGTGGCTCCGATGGCGGTTGCGGTTGGCGTGGTTGGATCCTTGTTGTTGGCGGAGCCCGACATGGGGGCCTTCATGGTGATTGCCGTGATCGCCATGGGAATTTTGTTCTTGGGCGGAGTCAATGCCCGCATGTTCTTTTTGATTGCGTTGATTTTGGTGGGCGCCTTTAGTTTGATCATCTTGTTCTCAGACTGGAGACGTGAGCGAATCTTTGCTTACCTTGACCCTTGGGGCGAGAAATACGCCATGGGTAAGGGTTACCAGTTGTCCCATTCATTGATTGCGATTGGTCGTGGAGAGATTTTTGGCGTTGGCTTGGGGGGCAGTGTCGAGAAGTTGCACTGGTTGCCAGAGGCACACACCGACTTTTTGTTGGCAGTGATCGGTGAGGAATTTGGTTTCATTGGTGTGATGCTGGTCATTGGCTCTTTCATGTGGCTCACCCGAAGAATCATGTACATCGGTCGCCAAGCCATTGCGATGGATCAGGTGTTTGCGGGTCTATTGGCACAGGGCATCGGAATTTGGATGGGCTTTCAGTCCTTCATCAATGTGGGTGTGAATTTGGGGGCCTTGCCCACCAAAGGTCTCACATTGCCACTGATGAGTTTTGGAGGGTCTGCGATTTTGCTCAATGTGGTTGCCATTGCGGTGGTGCTCAGGGTGGATTATGAAAATCGCTCCATGATGCATGGGGGTCGACTGTGACTCAAGCCACACACACAACGCTTCACTCTCCCTTGGCAACACGGGGCTTGGCCTTGGTCACGGCTGGAGGCACGGGGGGTCACATCTTCCCAGGTTTGGCTGTGGCACAAGGTTTAATCAAAGAGGGTGTCCAAGTGCAGTGGTTGGGTGCTCCGAGTCCCTCCATGGAGAGTGAGTTGGTGGGCAAAGCAGACATTGAATTTCACGCAGTTGGATTTTCGGGGGTGAGGGGCAAGGGCTGGAGAGTGAAGTTCCTCTCGGTCTTCAAACTCGTGCACGCGGTCTACCAAAGTGTGCGCATTTTGCGTCAACTCAAGCCCCAAGTGGTCTTGGGTTTCGGGGGCTACATCACGTTCCCAGTCGGTGTGGCGAGTTGGTTGTGTCGCGTGCCTTTGGTGATCCACGAACAAAATGCGGTGGCAGGCTTATCGAACCGGTGTTTGTCCCTCCTCACCTCTCACGTTTTCTCGGCGTTCCCAGGTGTCCTTGGATCGCAAAAAAATGCCTCCAAAGCATGGGTTGGTAATCCTTTGCGCCAAGCCTTTTTGGAGCAAGCACCCGTTCAAGAGCGCATCCAAGTTGCTGCCCAAGCGGAGGGCAAGGCGTTGCGTATTTTGGTGGTGGGCGGATCCTTGGGGGCACAAGCTTTGAATGAGACCCTCCCCAAAGCGTTGGCCTTGATGCCAGAGGAGAGGCGGCCCTTGGTGCGCCACCAAAGTGGTGCCAAGCAGATCGAAACGCTCAAAGCACTCTACGAACGTTTGGGGGTCAAGGCAGAGGTGATGGCCTTCATTGATGACATGGCACAAGCCATGGCCAGCACCGATTTGTTGATTGCCCGATCCGGTGCGAGCACCGTGACTGAGGTGGCAGCCTTGGGTGTGCCCACTTTATTTGTGCCCTTTCCATTTGCAGTGGACGACCACCAAACGCACAATGCGCGTTTCTTGTCCGATCATGGCGCGGCGTGGTTGGTGGATCAAAAGGACTTGACCCCAGAGTGGTTGGCAAATTGGTTGGCTCAAGTCAAGCGTGAGAGCTTGGTCCAGGCTGGACAAAAGGCAGAGCAACTCGCCAAGCGAGGCGCGACAGAGGAGTTGGTGCGGGTGAGTCTTGCTTTGATGGGCTTGGCCCAAGCAGAGGTACAAGCATGAAGCACGCCATCAAACACATTCATTTTGTGGGCATTGGAGGGGCCGGGATGAGTGGCATCGCTGAGGTGCTGCTCAATTTGGGTTACCAAATTTCGGGCTCTGATTTGTACGACTCAGTGACCTTGCAGCGCTTGAAGGCGTTGGGGGTGAGCACGCAAATTGGTCACTCCGAAAACAACATTGCGGGCGCCGATGCGGTGGTCACGTCCACGGCAGTGGGACAAGACAATCCTGAGGTCTTGGCTGCTCACCAAAACTTAATTCCTGTGGTTCCCCGCGCAGTGATGCTGGCGGAGTTGATGAGGCTCAAGACTGGCATTGCAATTGCAGGCACGCACGGCAAAACCACCACCACCAGTTTGGTGGCCAGCGTGTTGGCCCAAGCGGGGTTGGATCCCACCTTTGTGATTGGTGGAAAGCTCAACAGTGCAGGCGCCAACGCAAAGCTTGGGAGCGGTGAGTACATTGTGGTTGAGGCCGATGAGTCGGACGCTTCCTTTTTGAATTTGTTGCCCGTGATGTCTGTGGTCACCAACATCGACCAAGACCACATGGAGACCTATGGACACGACTTTGAAAAACTCAAAGGGGCGTTCATTGAGTTCCTTCACCGCATGCCTTTTTACGGGGCCGCTGTGCTTTGCGTGGACGACCCTTCGATACAAAGCATTTTGGAGTCGGTGAGCAGACCCATCACCACCTACGGCTTATCCGCCTCGGCTCAGGTGCGCGCAGTGGATGTGAGAGCGGTGGGCCACCAAATGCACTTCACCGTGAAACGTGCCAACGGCGTCACCTTGGAGGACCTTCCTTTGGTGCTCAATTTACCTGGGCTGCACAATGTGCGCAATGCATTGGCAGCGGTTGCCATTGCAGTGGAGATTGGGGTCCCAGACCATGCGGTTCAAGAGGCTTTGGCGCAATTCAAGGGCGTGGGCAGGCGCTTTCAGTTGCACCCAGATGTGCAACTCAGAGCCGGTGGCCAGATCTCCTTGGTCGAAGATTATGGACACCACCCCGTGGAGCTTGAAGCCACGATTCAAGCCGCGCGGGGTGCCTACCCAGGGCGCAGATTGGTGGTGGCCTTTCAACCCCACCGCTATACCCGCACGCGCGATTGCTTTGAAGATTTTGTGCGCGTTTTATCGCTTGCCGATTGGGTCGTTTTGAGCGAAGTCTATGCCGCTGGAGAGGCTCCCATTGTGGGCGCCAATTCAAGGGCTTTGATGCGCGCATTGAGGGTCTCGGGATTTGACCAAGTGGTCTTCGCTCCTGAGCTCGACGAGATGGCGCAAGTCATCTTGAGTCAAGCCCAAAGTGGCGATGTGGTCTTGTGCATGGGAGCAGGCTCCATTGGCCAAGTCCCTCAAAAAATTCATGCTTTGGGTTTGAATGTTCAAGCCCCTCACTCTTTAACCTCTACTGGAGCCCAAGTCTCGTGATGCAACGCCTAACGCCCCCCACTTTTGACATCAAATCGGCTCGCGTGGCGGTCTTGATGGGAGGACTCTCCATGGAGCGTGACATCTCGATCATGTCGGGCACTGGCGTCTTGGAGGCTCTCAAGTCTCAAGGGGTCCATGCGTTTTCATTTGATCCGGGCGAGCGTGCTTTGGGGCAATTGGTGGACGAAGGGGTGACGCATGCCTTCATCGCTTTGCATGGTCGTTTTGGCGAAGACGGTGCAGTTCAAGGTGCACTTGAACTCCTGGGGATTCCTTACACAGGCTCTGGTGTGATGGCATCCTCCTTGGCCATGGACAAGACCATGACCAAACGTGTGTGGCAAAGTGCTGGCTTGCAAACTCCCAAATACCACTTGCTTGCAGGTCATTTTGAGAGCGATGCGGCCAAAGATGCAAAGCTCAAAGAGGTGGCCGACGATTTGGGCTACCCATTGATCGTCAAACCGCCTCACGAGGGCTCCTCCATTGGGGTGAGTCGGGTGAACGACTTTGAAGAGTTACAGCGTGCCTATGACATTGCACACGCCTTGGATCCAGATGTGTTGTGCGAGACCTTCATCAGTGGTTTGGAGCTCACGTGCCCGGTTTTGGGAGATGCACTGAATGCGCAAGCTTTGCCAGTGGTGCACATCCAAGCCCCACAGGCGGGTTACGACTATGCAAATAAATATTTCACCGATGCAGTTCAATACCACTGTCCCAGTGGTTTGAGTCCTGAGGTTGAAGCTCAGGTGCAAGCCTTGAGTGTCAGTGCTTTCAAAGCCCTGGGTTGCAGTGGTTGGGGGCGTGCGGATTTGATGCTGTGTGAGAAAACGGGGAAACCCTTCTTGCTGGAAATGAACACCTCGCCTGGTATGACCTCACACTCCTTGGTGCCCATGTCTGCCAAAGCAGCGGGCATGAGTTATGAGGCACTGTGTGTGCACATTTTGGGACAAGCCAAAACACACATTCAGCGCACACAAAAGAGTCAAGCCACAAGTGCCAAAACGGAGGCTCTTGGATGACACGTCACATCCGAGCTCATCGCCCGGTTCAACCCGAGCCCATTCCGATTGACATTCGGATGATGGAGCAGTTCACCCGACTTTTTATGTTGGTGTTGGGTTTGATCAGCATGACCGCTTTGGTGTGGTGGTTGGTGAGACTGCCTGTCTTTGCCATCGCTGGCATTACCTTGGCCGGTCAAGTCGAGCACAACAATGCCATCACCATCAGGGCCAATGTGACGCCGCAGTTGAAGGGAAATTTCTTCACATTTGATTTGCCTCAAACGCAAAAGATATTTGAGACCGTACCTTGGGTCAGGCGTGCGGTGGTGGAGCGCGAATTTCCAAACCGCTTGCGCGTGTTGATTGAAGAGCAGCAACCCGCTGGCTTTTGGGGTACGGAGGGCGAGGGACGACTCATCAACCAACAAGGCGAGGTGTTTGATGCCAATTGGGGTGAGTTGGAGGATGCCAATTTGCCTCACCTGAGTGGTCCCGACAACCAAGCCGCTCAGGTGCTAGATGTTTACCGAATCATTCTTACCCAATTCAAAGACATGGGGTTGCCGGTGGTCGGACTCACCTTGTCGACCAGGGGCAGTTGGCAGGCCAAGTTATCCAACGGTGCAGCCGTTGAGCTGGGTCGTGGGAGCAACAAAGAAATTGAGGAGCGGGTGAAAAATTTCACCAGCACGTTGGCACAAGTGAGCCAACGCTATGAGCGGCGCGTGAGCGCATTGGAGTCTGCAGATTTACGCCACGAGAACGGGTATGCCTTGAAATTAAAGGGCTTGACCACCGTGGATTTACAACCGGTGAAGAGGTAGGGCTGAGGTCTTTATGGCAAAAGATTACAAAGATTTGGTGATTGGACTCGACATCGGGACCAGCAAAGTGATGGCAGTGGTGGCCGAGGTGTTGCCTGGAGGGGAGCTCAAAATCGCAGGTTTGGGGGTTTCCCACAGCTCTGGGCTCAAGCGAGGGGTTGTGGTCAACATCGATGCCACCGTGCAAAGCATTCAGCAAGCTTTGAAGGAGGCGGAGTTGATGGCTGACTGCAAGATCACTCGGGTGTACACCGGCATCACGGGCAGTCACATTCGAGGCATCAACTCATCTGGGATGGTGGCTGTCAAGGACAAAGAGGTCACTGCGGCTGACATTGCCCGAGTGGTAGAGACGGCCAAGGCCATCAACATCTCGACCGATCAGAGGCTTCTTTTGGTGGAGCCACAAGAGTACGTGATCGATGGGCAAGATGTGAAGGAGCCCATTGGCATGAGCGGCATTCGCTTAGAGGCCAAAGTGCACATTGTCACAGGCGCTCAAAGTGCTGCAGAAAACATCATGAAGTGCGTGCGTCGCTGTGGTTTGGATGTGGACATGCTGATGTTGAATCCATTGGCCTCAAGCCGCTCGGTCTTGACCCCTGATGAGAAAGAGTTGGGCGTTGCGTTGGTGGACATTGGTGCGGGCACGACCGATGTGGCGATTTTCACGGGAGGTGCGATCCGTCACACCGCGGTGATTCCGATTGCCGGTGACTTGATCACGAGTGACATTGCGATGGCGCTCAGAACGCCCACCAAGGATGCGGAAGAGATCAAAGTGGAGTCTGGTTTTGCCAAGCAACTCTTGGCCGATCCCGAGGTTCAAGTGGAGGTGCCTGGTCTTGGAGACCGCGGCCCTCGCATGCTCAGCCGCCAAGCCTTGGCGGGTGTCATTGAGCCCCGTGTTGAGGAGATTTTCGCACTCGTGCAGCAAGTCATCCGCGACTCTGGATTTGAAGAAGTGTTGTCCTCAGGCATTGTGATCACAGGTGGCAGCGCATTGATGCCTGGCATGGTGGAGTTGGGTGAGGACATTTTCCTAAAGCCCGTTAGAAGAGGCATTCCGAACTATTCGGGCGCACTCTCCGACATGGTGAGCCAGCCCAGAGCAGCCACCGTCATGGGTCTCTTGGAGGAGGCACGCATGGGGCGATTGAGGGGCTTTAAGGTTGCACAAAAGAGTGGCTCTGTCAAAAACGCCTTTGGTTACGTCAAAGACTGGTTTGTGGGGAATTTTTAAGGATGCACTCCATGAATACACCTCAATCAAAAAGAGTCCAGGTGCTGGTGCACCCCTCACAAACCTTGAGCGTGCTAATGCTCAGGCAGACGCTTGCCAGAGCTGGGCCCAAGAAATACTGCAACTTGTGGGGTGTCTCCCAAGGACCTGGTGCTCCACCGGGTTTGCACTCAGGATAGGACGCCCATGATAAAGAGCAACAACAAAACAAAATTAAAAATGGGTCAATGCGTTGAGATGAAAAAAACAAAGTCAGCGCAAGTCTTGTTAAAAACCGAGTCTCAAGGGACTGGAACCCAGAATACAAAGAAATCAAAGCAACTGCAGAAATTAGGATTGGAGAAAAAGATGAGTATCGAAATGATTGAAGTTGAAGAGTTCCACGCAGGCACACAAATCAAAGTGATTGGTGTGGGGGGTGGCGGCGGCAATGCCGTTGAGCACATGATCAAGAGTGGCGTCAAAGGCGTCGAGTTCATTTGCGCCAACACGGATGCCCAGGCCTTGAGGTCAAGCTCAGCAGACCGTGTCATTCAACTTGGACTGACAGGCCTGGGAGCGGGTAGCAAGCCTGAGCGTGGTCGCGAGGCCGCGGAGGCCGCTGTGCCAGAAATTCGCGAGATGCTCGAAGGCTGCAACATGCTCTTTATCACAGCCGGTTTGGGAGGTGGCACGGGCACGGGTGCTGCACCAGTGGTGGCGAGAGTGGCCAGAGAGATGGGTATTTTGACAGTGGGTGTGGTGACCAAGCCCTTTGACTGGGAGGGGGGTCGCCGCATGAGCCACGCCGAAGCGGGTTTGGCCGAGTTGGAAGAAAACGTGGATTCATTGATCATCGTTTTGAACGAAAAGCTCCTACAAGTGTTTGGCGACGATGTGAGCCAAGACGAGGCTTTTGCGTATGCCAACGATGTGCTCAAAAATTCAGTCGGCGGCATTGCCGAGATCATCAACGTGGAGGCGTTGGTGAACGTGGACTTTGAGGACGTGAGAACGGTCATGAGCGAACAAGGCAAAGCCATGATGGGTACTGCCAAAGCGAGTGGTCCAGAGCGTGCACGCATCGCTGCCGAGCAAGCTGTGGCTTGTCCTTTGCTGGAAGGCATTGACATGAGCGGTGCCAAGGGCGTGTTGGTCTTGATCACCGCAGCCAAAGGGGGCCTAAAGCTCTCCGAGTCCAGAGAGGCCATGAACACCATTCGCGCTTACGCCTCCAACGATGCGCACGTGATCTACGGCACGGCTTATGACGACGCCTTGGGTGACGAGATCCGAGTCACGGTGGTGGCCACAGGTCTCACCTCACAAAGCAGACGTCAACTCCAGCCCTTGCAGGTCATTCGCACCGGAACCGATAACGCGCCCATGGCGGTATCGAACTCACACGTGAGTGGTGGCTCATTCTCAAGTTCTGTGTCTGGCTTGGGTGCCAATCCACCTGCTATTTTGCCAAGCAATTTGTCTCCCATGCCCGCTGCCCCTTCGCACGGTGGTTTTGAGCACACGGAGCAAAGCACCCAAAGCACTGTGGATGCGATCACATCGTCCATGAATTTGGGTGTGCAAACTCCTAGCTCCTCTGGTCAAGCCAATGCATTGAGTTCAATGGCTGGAAATGTCGATGCGAAAAACGTATTGCCTGCCAAGAGCACTCAGCAAAACTATGCAGAGATGGCCGTTCCAAGCGTTTGGCGCACCAACCGAGTTCAAGCGGCGGCCAAAGTCGACGCCTTGGCTTCTGGTGGAATGGATGACTATGAAATTCCTGCTTTCCTCAGAAAGCAAGCGGACTAAAACCAAAGGCGTTTAGCGGACCCCAGGTTAGGGTCTGATCGCTCTTGTGTCCAAACCCTCTAGGCCCTTCGGCTTAGAGGGTTTTTCTTCATCTGGCGTTGACATGGGAGCGGTTAAAATCGAGGGGTGCTAAAACAAAGAACACTTCGATCCATCACCCGCGCAGTGGGCGTTGGCCTGCACTCGGGCCAACGGGTTGAACTCATCCTAAGACCCGCACAGGTCAATACTGGCATTGTCTTTCGCCGCATCGACTTGCCCGAGCCCGTGGACATTGTGGTCTCGCCCACAGCGGTGACCGACACAAGGCTGGCCTCTACGATTTCCAATGCAGGAGCCAAGGTCAATACCATTGAGCACTTGATGTCGGCTTGCTCGGGGCTGGGTATTGATAATTTGTATGTGGACATCACCGCTGAGGAAGTGCCCATTTTGGATGGTTCGGCGGCCTCCTTTGTCTTTTTGTTGCAGCAAGCGGGCATTGAACTCCAAAACGCTCCTAAGCGTTTGGTCAAAATCACACAAGAGGTGTTGGTCGAGGAGGGGGTCGGAACACCGCAATACAAATGGGCCAAGTTGAGTCCATACCATGGCTTTAAATTGAGCTTTGAGATCGATTTCAAACACCCCGCTGTGGACTCCACAGGCCAGCGCGTTGAGTTTGACATGGAAAGCGGTCGCTACAGTCGCGACATTGCCAGAGCCAGAACCTTTGGATTCACCAAGGA
This sequence comes from uncultured Burkholderiales bacterium, assembly GCA_903831655.1. Taxonomy (GTDB): domain Bacteria; phylum Pseudomonadota; class Gammaproteobacteria; order Burkholderiales; family Burkholderiaceae_C; genus Limnohabitans. Next base: position 7,821 of record CAIKYO010000347.1, on the reverse strand, counting down.
TGTGGAGATGATGCGCTCCAATGGATTGGCACTCGGTGGTGGACTCGATAACGCCATAGTGATGGACGACTACCGTGTCTTGAACAGCGACGGCTTGAGGTACGACGATGAGTTCGTGAAGCACAAAATCTTGGACGCCATGGGCGACCTCTACATTTTGGGTTATCCACTGATGGCGTCTTACTCGGCGTTTCGCTCAGGACATGCAATGAACAACAAACTCTTGAGAGCCCTTTTGGCCACGCCAGAGGCCTATGAGATGGTGAGTTTCGAGGAAGAAAGCCGCGCGCCCAAAGGCCTTGCACAGTTGCTCCCCGCTTGGTGAGCGGTTTCTCGCTTGCCCGCTGGCAATGCATTCAAGCCACGTCCCACTTTTTCTCTCTCTTTAATCTTGTTCGACGTTCTCTTAGCGCGATCTGCCGGCTTTCACAGCCCCCGTGTGCCGTGCCACCAAATTGGGTTTCAGTTGTGCGTGCCTCTCAGACCAGGCCACCTGTGCGTGGGTGAGCGCGAGTCCCAAGGCATCTGACGCGTCTGTTCCCGGGGCTTTGGACAGAGACAATATTCGTTTCACCATCTCTTGGATTTGTGCTTTTTGAGCCCTGCCGTGTCCAGCCACTGATTTTTTCATTTGAAGAGCGGTGTACTCTGCAACCGGGAGTGAGAGGCTCACCAGTGCACTCAAGCACGCACCTCGTGCCTGGCCCAAGAGCAAACTCGATTGTGGATTGTTGTTGATGAACACAATTTCAATGGCCGCTTGATCGACTTGGAATTGTTCGGCCACTTCGCGCACGCCATCAAAAATCGTTTTGATCCTGAGGGGCAAGTGGGTGGTGGAGAGGTGTGTGGTTTTGATGGTGCCACTGGCCACATAGCTCACCTGTTGGCCCGAGGTCTCGATGACGCCAAAGCCTGTGCATTGCAGTCCAGGATCGATGCCCAGTATTTTCATGGCAGCTTGGCCCCCATCATGCGCTCTGCTATTTCCTCTGACCTGGAGGCCAGGTAGGAGGAGGCCGGTAATTTCTCAAAGTACTTGGGGCGAGGGAGCATCACAGCAAGCCTTGCGGCTTGAAGGGCTGAGAGGTTTTTGGCCGAGACGCCAAAGTAGTGGCGTGCTGCCGCTTCGGCACCAAAAATGCCCTGACCCCATTCGACGTGGTTCAAATAGATCTCCAAGATTCGGGGTTTGCTCAGCAAAGCTTCGAGTTCGAGTGTGATGATGAACTCTTGTGCCTTTCTGAGCAAGGTGCGTTCGCCGTTCAAGAATAAATTCTTGGCCAACTGTTGGGTGATGGTGGAGGCGCCCGCAATTTTGGGAGGACGGGTGTTGCCCCCTTTGGCTTTTGCACTTGAATTCCAAGCCATTTGGTCCTTCTTCCAAGCCTTTTGAATTTGCGCCCACTGCACTCCGTTGTGAGTCGCAAAGAGATCGTCCTCGCTGGTGATGACGGCCCGTTTGAGTTGGGTGCTGATTTGGGATTCGTCCACCCAGACCTGAGCCCAAGTCATGCGCTTGGGCAGTTGGGCCAGGCGCACAAACTCTTGTCTTTCAAAGCTCGTGGACTCAGGGTTGATCCAGTTTAGGCTTGCGATTTTGAGAAAAAAGTAAATCTGGATCAGCAATCCAAAGGTCAAGATGGAGAGCACCAAGCGTTTGAGGGCAAAAAGGATCGTTCTCATGAATTGCAAAGCATGTCCTCAGATGATAACTTCACTTTGATGGGGTTCTCACTCTTGAGAAGTGCTGATGCCTGCTTTGTTAAAGTGGAAGACGCTCACAATCGAGAGCTCATCGGCCTCTTTTTTGAGCTCCTTGCCAAAAGCCTCAAAGGGTTGTGCTTTTCTCAAAATGGCCATGGCGCGTGCATCTAGGGCGGGGTTGCCTGAGCTCTTCAGCAAGGCTTGAGAGATCAATTCACCCTTCGTGTTCAAGGTGAACTCGAGCGTTAATTGGCCATACAAGCGTTGACCCGCGACTTGCGGAAAGAACTGCGTCCCGGTGGTTTCAATTTGCGTTCTCACGCGTTCGTAGTAAAGCGCATAAGCCACCTTTTGTGTGGCGGGTGAGAGGTAACGGCGTCTGGGACGGGCGTTTTCTTGTGCAATGCGAGCGTCGATTTGTGCCAACCATTTCAGCAGTGCTTCGCGCTTTTTTTCTTCTTTTTGATCTTTCGGTTGATCAAGTGGGGGTCGGTCTGCTTGCAGTTCATCCTTCAAATGCAGCAAGAGTTGTTGCTCTTGCTGCTTCAAGCGTTCGAGCTCTTCGTTGCTCACCCAGTGGTCTTCCCCCGTTTGGTTTTTGCTGGCCTTGGCCAAAGGGGATGCAGCCAAGGTGTTGTCTTGCAAGTCTCCTCCGCCAGAGAGATTGGTTTGTGCAAGCGCTTGTGCGCGCTCAGGCGGTGTTTCCAGTGTTTTGGCATTCACCCAAATGACTTCCAGGGGCGGGTGTTTGAGCAGTCGCGCAGTGAGTGCGGGTGCAGTCGCTTGAAAGGTGAGCAGCAACAGATGAAATCCAATCGACACCACAAGCGCTTGGGCGAGGCTCACCGGGCCCAAACGACTTCCGAGTTGGTGCAGGGTATGGGGCCACTGTGCAGACAAAGACTTCACAAAGCGAATCAGAGTTTTCTCCTCAAAGTCTCGGCACTTGAAGTCGGATTGGCAACCCGCATTCAAATACCGATTTGAAATTCAGCCCACTTGAGGGCCAACACTCAAGCCTGTGCGCTTGGCTCGCCCTTGGATTGGGTTGACTCTTGCGTTGGCTCAGAGGGCTTGGGTTCAATGGGTGTATCGTCCTCGCCCAAATCCATCTCAAGTGTCAATGCGCCCAGAGCAGCTGATTCCTCCAGCTCGCTCTCATCCATGTCAAAGAGGTCCTCTCCCATGGACTCCAGCCCCTTGCCAGCGTCCTCGGCTTGAAGACTTTGCAGGAATTGTGCCTCAACGCTCAAGCTGATCAAGTCAATGTGGTGTAAGGCCACACGGATGGGCTCGCCTCGTTGCAAGGGGCGGGGCGGGTGCAGCTCAAAGACCAGGGGCAGTTCATCAAGACGGGCCAACACCGGTTGTCCGGGCATGTTTTTGATCACGCTTGCACTGTATTCTTTGCTCTCTTGGTTTTCGACAAATTTCAAGGTCCAAAACCGCTCCATGCTTTGCTGATAGGAGTTGTAGGCACTGTAGGCAGCGTCAAAGGAGGAGATGATGGCAAAAAGCGCTGTGTCCTTGGGTTTAAAGGGACAAGCGAGTGCTGCCGTTTTACCCTGACGCACGCAGGCGATGAGTTGCCATTGGTTGACCAAATCGGTGTACCTGCGAAGTGGTGAGGTGCTCCACGCGTAACACGACACACCCATGCCCGCGTGGGGGAGGGCTTGGGTGCTCATGCGAACTTTCACGCCAGGAGACAAGCTCGCTTGGCTGCGATAAATAGCGGGCACACCCAAGTCTGCCATCCAGCGGCCCCATTGTGAGTTGGCGAGAATCATGGCTTCGGCCACGATCAAATCAAGGGCCGAGCCACGCATCCTCTGCGAGATCAAGACCCGCTCCTCTCCAGTGGGGGGCATGCCGTTTTGGAGCGCTTGAATTTGTGCTTCGTTTTGACCTTCGAGTTTGAAGTTGTAGTCTGGACGGTTGAAGGTCTCGGGTTTGCCTCTCACCACCTCTCGGGCTGCTTTTAAATGTTTGGCCAAGCGAAGGAGAAAGTTCAATTTCGCGTGCGCATCTTCGATGGGCAGCAACTCTTTGGGTGGCATGCGAGAGGCGTCCCCACCCGAGCTCAAGGGGTCCTGACCCTCAATCCAGGTCTCATCGATCCATGACTCCAGCAAATCGTGCCTCAAGTTGGCAGCAATTCGAACGCGTTCAAGTTTGGTCTCTGTTTTGAGCACATTTAATTGCTCTGCATCAAAGGTGATGTACAAAGAAAGAGCAGGACAGTCTCGCCCCTCACTCAAGGTGAAACGATCGACCACGTCTTTGGGGAGCATGGTGATTTTGTGGCCTGGCATGTAAACGGTGGACAAGCGAGATTTGGCCACTTGGTCAAATGGATCATCCACTGCAAGGGATAAACCCGGTGCAGCGATGTGGATGCCCAAGACAACCTGAGACTCACCCAAGCCCGTGACGGACAACGCATCATCGATTTCGGTGGTTTGGGAGTCGTCAATGGAGAAGGCGCTCACGCCAGAGAGTTCAAGTGACTCCTCAAGAGGCTTTTGTGCGCTCGGGTTGGGTGAGGGTAAATTGGGAAATGCGGTGCCTTTGGGAAACTGATCAAATAAAAACCGCTGCCAATGAAATTGGTAAGCACTTTGAATGGCACCAGCCTTTTGCAGCAAAGTCAGAGGCGGCAGTCCAGTGCCCTTGGCCGCTTGCACAACGGCTTTGTATTCTGGTGCGTTTTTATCGGGTTTGAAGAGAATTTTGTAGAGCTCACGACCAATTTCGGGGGCACAAACCCCCTCAGCCAATTGGGCGGCCCAGGCATCGGTTTTTTCTTGAAGCAGGCGTTTTTTCTCAATCGCTTGAAGCGCTTGTTCGATCACTTGAGGATCTGCTTTTTTGAAGCGCCCTTTTCCCGCACGCCTGAAATAATGGGGATGCTCGAACAACAAAAAAAGGCTGCCCACCAACTCTGCAGTGGGGGCCGATTGGGAGAAGTATTCATGCGCCAAATCGGTGAAGGAGAACTCCTCCTCGGGCGCAAACTCATAGGCGAGAGTGATGTCCATGGACTGTCTCACCTCTTTGGCTTTCTCCAGGAGCACCTCAGGCGTGGGGGCGGCAAAGCGAAGCAACACGTGTGTGGCTTTGACTTTGACTCGCTTGCCGCTTTCAAGCTCAATTTGTGAGGAGGCGTCGGAGTCGGAGAGTACTTTGCCGGTGTTGAATTTACCAGCGTCTTCAAATAGTGCAAACATAGCACCCATTGTCCCATGCGTTCGTGGGGGCGAGACTTTTAAGGGGTAAATTTTTATTGAAATTGACCTCCCTCAGCATGGATAATAGAGGGGTTATGCCCATCATCATCCAAGCGCCCAATCACTTCCAACGCGCCAAGCATTTGCTTGAAGGCTTGGATGGGCCGCTTGCGTTTGCGGTTTTTTGCTTGTCTTGTGTGGGACTCTTGACCATGTACTCCTCCAGTGGAGACAATGGCTTGTTTTGGGATCACGCGAGAAACATGCTCTTGGCGGGTTTCATCATGTTTGTGGTGGCCCAAATACCCCCGCATCGCTTGATGACTTTTGCGCTCCCCCTCTACTCCTTTGGGGTGGCTTTGCTGATTGCCGTGGCCCTTTTTGGCCTGACAAAAAAAGGTGCCAGACGGTGGTTGTACGTGGGTTTTGTGATCCAACCCAGTGAAATCCTCAAAATCGCCATGCCCTTGATGCTTTCTTGGTGGTTCCAAAAACGCGAAGGCCAACTGCGTCCGTTGGACTTCTTGGTGGCGAGTGTCTTGCTATTGGTGCCGGTGGCTTTGATCGTGAAGCAGCCCGATTTGGGCACAGCCATTTTGGTGTTTTCTGCCGGTTTGTATGTGATTTTCTTCGCTGGCTTGAGTTGGAAGTTGATCATTCCACCCGTGGTCATGCTCTTTGTGGGGGTGATTGCGTTGATCGTGCTTGAACCCACTTTGTGTGACAGTGACTTTCATTGGCCTTTGCTGCGAGACTACCAGCAGCAACGCATCTGCACATTGCTTGATCCCGGGCGCGACCCCTTGGGTCGGGGCTTTCACATCATCCAAGGCATGATTGCCATTGGCTCGGGTGGCATATTCGGCAAAGGCTTCATGCAGGGCACCCAGACCCATTTGGACTTCATCCCGGAGCACACCACTGACTTTATTTTTGCGGCTTACTCCGAAGAGTTTGGGTTCTTTGGAGCCGTCATTTTGATCATTGGCTTTATCTTTTTGATTTTGCGGGGGTTGAGCATTGCGCTTGAAGGCCCCACTCTTTTTAGTCGACTCTTGGCGGGAAGTGTGACGTTGATTTTCTTCACCTACGCCTTTGTCAACATGGCCATGGTGAGCGGTATCTTGCCGGTTGTGGGTGTTCCCTTGCCTTTCATCAGTTACGGGGGCACGGCCATGGTCACCTTGGGCTTTGGACTGGGGATCTTGATGTCCATCTCCAAAGCCAAACAACTCGTGCAGTCTTAGAGCACGAAACTCGCGCTCTGCCTTAGAATGAAGGCATGAATCAACTCTCACTCCAGGCGCTCAATGCGCCAGCTCCCTCTAGCCAAGACCCCTCTCTCAAACGTGCCATGGTCAAGCCCTCGAGCTTGGATGCCCAAGGGCGCTTGAAGGAGGCAGAGCGTTGCTTGCTCGAGCCCTTTGGTTTGGACTACACGCACCTAGAGCGTGCGTTGGCTGAGATCAAGGCGCACAAGGTCGACGATGCCGATTTGTATTTTCAGACCACTCGCTCTGAAGGCTGGAGCTTGGAGGAGGGGATTGTCAAAACAGGCTCCTTCAGCATTGACCAAGGTGTTGGTGTGAGAGCGGTCAGTGGTGAAAAAACAGCATTTGCTTATTCTGATGACATCTCTTGGGCTTCCTTGCTGGATGCGGCCAAAACGGTTCGAACCATCAATGCCGAGATGAGTTCAGGTCGTCACAAGATTCCAAAGGCCAAAAAACCGGGCACCCGAACCCTTTATGGCGCTCAAGACCCCATTGCCAGCATGGACAGTGCTGAAAAAGTGGCTCTATTGGAGCGCTTTGAAGCGATGGCCAGAGCCATGGATCCCAGAGTGGTTCAAGTCATGGCCTCATTGTCCATGGAGCACGATGTGGTGTTGGTGGCCAGAGCCGATGGCACCTTGGCTGCTGACGTGCGCCCCTTGGTTAGACTCAGCTTGTCTGTCATCGTCGAGCAAGGTGAGCGGCGCGAGAGCGGTTCCAGTGGCGGTGGTGGACGCTTTGGATTGTCTTATTTTGATGATGCCTTGTTAAAGCAATACGCTCAAGAGGCGGTTTCATGTGCTTTGATCAATTTGGAGGCCAGACCTGCACCTGCAGGTGAGATGGCCGTGGTGTTGGGCGCGGGTTGGCCTGGTATTTTGTTGCACGAGGCGATTGGCCACGGATTGGAGGGTGACTTCAACCGCAAAGGGTCCAGCGCTTTTTCTGGACGCATCGGCAAGCGGGTGGCTGCCAAGGGCGTCACCGTCTTGGATGATGGTACTTTGTTTGAGAGAAGAGGTTCTTTGAACGTTGACGATGAGGGGCATGTCAGTCAGAGAAATGTGCTGATCGAGGACGGCATTCTTCAAGGCTACATTCAAGACTCGATGAACGCGAGACTCATGGGCGTCAAACCAACGGGCAACGCCAGACGTGAGAGTTATGCGCATTTGCCCATGCCACGCATGACCAACACCTACATGTTGGCCGGTGACAAGTCTCCAGAGGAGGTCATCGCCAGTCTCAAAAAGGGCCTTTATGCCAGCAACTTTGGTGGCGGTCAGGTGGATATCACTTCAGGTAAATTTGTTTTTTCAACCTCACAAGCCTGGTGGGTCGAAAACGGCAAATTGATGTACCCCGTCAAAGGAGCGACTTTGGTGGGTAACGGGCCTGATGCATTGACCAAAGTGAGCATGATTGGCAACGATCTTCGCTTGGATTCTGGGGTGGGTACTTGCGGCAAAGAAGGCCAAAGCGTACCTGTCGGAGTGGGGCAACCCACACTGCGCATCGAAGGCTTGACGGTGGGTGGGACTGCTTGAGGGGTGGTTTATTTACTTTTTAACCCCATGACTTTGTGATATATTGAGCACATGAACAAGATG
>CAIKYO010000346.1 GCA_903831655.1 uncultured Burkholderiales bacterium | reverse complement strand
CATTTCCGCCTGAGAGGTTTGCAATCGGACTCAAAGGACTAGGTGTTTTTACTCGGAACTGCTCAATGAGGTTCAACGCATAGTTACTCAGAGCCTTGAATTGCAGAAAACCTAATCTTGAGAAGGGAGCTTGATCAAACACCCTGAAACTCATGTTTTGTTCCACAGTAAAGTTGCCCACACATGCGTTTTGAAGAGGCTCCTCGGGCAAACTTCGCACACCCAATCGAACGTTTTGGGCACGTGTTGCTGTGTAGAGCTCGCCCTCAACCCAAACCTCACCAGAAGAACTGGGTCTTTGACCCGTGAGAGCTTGGAGCAATTCCTTTTGCCCATTCCCTGAAACGCCAGCAAGTCCAACAATTTCTCCAGCATACACCTTCAATTGGATTCCATCGACTGCAAGCTCGCTCCTCTCCCCCATCACCTTTAAAGCACGGATATCCAAAACAACTTGATCCAAGGGAGACTGGGATTTTTGCGGCAGATCGAACACGCGACGCGATTCTCCCACCATCAAGTGAGCTAAACGCTCAGGTGAGGTCATGTTCACAGAAAAGGAGCCTTCAATTTGACCATGCCTCAAAACGGTCACATCGTCCGCATATGCGAAAACCTCCCTGAACTTGTGGGTGATCATGATGATGGAACAATTACCAGCATGGGCCCAATTTTTAAGAGACAACAAAACTTCATCCGCTTCTTGAGGAGTGAGCACAGAAGTAGGCTCATCCAAGATCAGCAAACTTGGATTCAAGATCAGTTGCTTTAAGATTTCTAACTTTTGTTTTTCTCCTGCAGATAGTTGTTCTGGCGTGCTGTCAAGAGGCAACTTAAATGGAGTTCCTTGAATGAATTCTTCCAACTCTGCATGAATTTCATTCCAATCGATAACCAATGGCAAGTGACCCCGAGCAAGCAATAAATTCTCTGCCACCGTCATCGCAGGAATCACCGTGAAGTGCTGAAACACCATACCGATGCCTAAGGCTCTGGCTTGGGCCGGTGAATCGATGGTGACTTCTCGGTCATTGATAATGATAGAGCCGTTGTCGGGTTTTTGATAACCAATTACAGTCTTAACGAGTGTACTTTTACCCGCTCCGTTTTCCCCGAGCAGGGCATGAACAGTTCCAGGTCTGACGGTAATACTTACACCATTCAAGGCCGTGAATGCACCAAAACGCTTGGTAAGATTGATCGTCTCTAACTTTAAAGCTCGCATGTGGTTTTGTGTCCTAGAACTCAAAGTAGGGATAGTGTATGCATCACCGCACTGGACGTGGATACTGCACCAAACACCCCACCTTGCATCTGGATCATTTTCACCGCCGCATCGTGATTCCCCTGATCAGTGGCTCCGGTACAGTCCTCGAGCATCACGCACTCAAAACCACGGTCATTGGCCTCTCGCATGGTGGTGTGCACGCAGACATCCGTAGTGATACCCGTCAAAATTAAATTTCTAATGCCTTTGGTGCGCAAAATCAACTCCAAGTCTGTTGCATAAAAAGAGCCTTTACCGGGCTTGTCAATGATCAACTCATTAGGCAAAGGAGCCAATTCTGGAATGATCTCCCAACCTTTCTCCCCTCTCACCAATATTCGCCCGCAAGGTCCAACATCACCAATACCCGCACCAATTCGCTGTGATCTCCAACGCTTATTGGGAGGTAAATCGGAGAGATCTGATCGATGACCCTCACGGGTGTGAATCACAAAGAGTCCCTTATCTCGCGCCTTAGAAAGAAGTGCCTTGATGGGTTCAATGGGCTTTCGAGTGAGACTCAAGTCATAGCCCATTTTGTCCACATACCCACCGAATCCACAAAAATCAGTTTGCATGTCAATAATCACCAATGAAGTGTTCTTGAGCGTTAATTCCTGATCAAAAGGCCACAAGTAAGGAGTTGATTGAATGGTTGGCATGAGAGTTTTCACTTTCTTTTCATTGTTTAATTCAATTTATTAACAATCACACTAAGACTTGATAGGATTAATTTCTTCACCAACATAACTTCGGGTGGGTGCATCAAAGCCGCAAGGCGTTCCATCTCTAACCACAATACTTTCAACCCATGGCAATTGATACGTCCCTTTAACCATATCTTTCATGAAAGTGTAGGGACAATCCTGCGCACCTCCCTTCACAGCCACATATCCTCTGTGATAGAGTTGATAGATATTATTCTCCACGCCCCACAATCCGCGTGCTTCGCGAACCAAATCGGGTCTCAGCTCTGAAGTGATAATTTCATCCGCACGACCTCCACCTTGCACCATTACGGTACCATCAAAATTACAGAACATGCCCTCACCCATGGAATCAAAGGTACCATCGCTACCGCACATGCATACGCTG
>CAIKYO010000345.1 GCA_903831655.1 uncultured Burkholderiales bacterium | reverse complement strand
GTTTCAATGTGGAAACTTTCAAATGACCTTTCAGCTTCCAGGAGGGACTCTTCCCATGCAAATTCAACAAATGATTGATTTTTTGCGACTTGCCAATCAAATCGCGATTAAAGCCATGAACAAGGGCCATCACCCCTTTGGAGCGATATTGGTGGCTCCTGATGGGCAAACTGTTTTGGAAGAGCAAGGCAACGTGGACACAGTCAATCACGCGGAGTCAACGCTTGCGAGAAGAGCATACGCTAAATATTCTTCTGAGGTTTTGTGGGAAAGCACTTTGGTGACAACGGTTGAGCCTTGTGCGATGTGCGCAGCCACTCAGTATTGGAGTCACATTGGCGGTTTGATCTATGCGGTGACGGAGCATGATTTATTGGCACTTACGGGTAATCACGCTGAAAACCCAACGCTTAATTTACCTTGCAGAGATGTATTTGCTGCCGGCCAAAAAAGCCTAAGGGTGTGGGGCCCCGTTCCTGAAATGCGTGAAGAGATCTTGGAGGTGCACAGAAACTTCTGGCACAGAAGTCCATTTTCACAAGATCAGTAAGTCAGGCTTTCGCTTAATTCGAGTTTAGGTGGCCGCTGTTATAGCAATTGGCCATCGATTGCCAAGGCCTCGTCGAGGCGATTGAGCAAGCTCTCTAGGTCTACACCGCTGTCCTTCTTAGAAGAGGCGGGTGCTGAGGGCGAGGGGGCTGTAGCGGTTTGTTCAAAAGCCAGATTGATGGCCGCAAGAACCGCGATTCTCTCGCGAGCTTTGATCTTCCCTGAATCCCTGATCTTGCACATGGCCAAGTCAACGCTTTGAACCGCTTGTTGAAGACGTTCCTCTGCACCATCAGGGCAAGCAAGTGCGTACCCTTGTCCCATGATTTGAACTTCAATTTGACTCATTTGGCATCCTTGGCAACCACGTCTTCAGGCAAGCGCTCGAGCAAAGCATCAATGCGGTTGCGTGCACTCTCGAGTCTGGATTTAAATTGATCGCGCTCATGGGTGAGCTGGCTGACTTGTTCAGTCAAGAGTTGATTGGTGCGTTGCAACTCCTCATAGCGCAGGAGCAAGCGTTCCACTCTTTGTGCGATTTGTTCTTGCAGTTTCAATGAAGACATGGAAGTTATTTTAAAGCTCAATATGAGGTTTGATGTCCATATGGGCGTCTCCATTGAAGAAAAAACGCCTAGAAAGGTTCGGATTTGCCATTTTTGCACAGACTTTGCAAATCTCAAAGCAAGTTGGAACCCAGATTCAACGATTCTAAAAATTAGTAGCTTTTAGCGGTTTGGCCATATTGACGAGCGGCTTGTGCGTTGGTGGTGATCGCAATATTTGGAGAGGGCGCACTCGGAGCATTTGGGGCTTCTGGCTTGGCAGATGTAGCGGCCATGCAAAATCAGCCAGTGGTGTGCGTGCAGAAGATACTCTGGGGGTATGCGTTTCAAGAGTTGTTGTTCCACTTGGAGCGGATTCTTTCCTTTTGCAAGCCCTGTGATGTTGCTGACTCTGAAGATGTGGGTATCAACTGCCATGGTGGGTTGAGCAAAGGCGACGTTCAATATGACATTGGCAGTTTTGCGGCCAACACCTGGGAGTGTTTCAAGCTCCTCGCGCGTCCTGGGGACTTGGCCATGGTGTTGGGTGGTGAGAATCTCTGCCGTTTGCATGAGGTGCAAGGCCTTGGTCTTGTACAGACCAATCGTTTTAATGTATCCCTCCAGTTCGACTTGACCTAGCTTTAAAATTGCAGCAGGCGTGTTCGCAATGGGAAAGAGTTTGCGAGTGGCCTTGTTAACGCTCACATCGGTGGCTTGAGCGGACAACAAGACGGCGCACAACAGCTCAAACACGCTTGTATACTCCAATTCCGTTCTTGGAATTGGATTGGCCGCTTGAAGCGTTTCGAAAAAAGGAGCGATCAAGTTTTTGTTCATATCAGGGGTATGGTTGGAACCATATTTTTACATGCAATTTGCAAAACGTTTAGATCTGGTTGAGACCTCAGCCATTCGTGAGCTCTTTAAACTCTTGGGCCAGCCTGGCATCATCAGTTTCGCAGGTGGGTTTCCCGACAGTGCCATGTTTGATGTGGAGGGCATAGCCCAGGCCAGTCAAAAGGTCTTGCGTGACGCTCCAGGAAGTGCGCTTCAGTATGGAGCGACCGAAGGATTCATGCCGTTGCGTGAAGAGCTGGCTAAATTCATGGCGTTCAAAGGGGTTCCTGAGCTTGATCCGCAATCCCTGATTGTGACCACAGGCAGTCAACAAGCATTGGATTTGGTGGGTAAAACTTTGCTCGAACCCGGTGACGTGGCTTTGGTGGAGGCTCCTACTTTTTTGGCCACCATTCAGTGCTTTAAGCTTTATGGGCCCAAAGTATTGGGCGTTCCTATTGATGAGCACGGCGTACGTGTCGATGTGCTAGAAGAGATGATCAAGCGACACAGGCCCAAGATCGTCTACTTGGTACCCACCTTTGGCAATCCCAGTGGCGCTTTGTTGAGCCTACAAAGAAGGCTCAAAGTTTTGGAATTGGCGCGGGATACCCAGACCGTGATTGTGGAGGACGATCCTTATGGTGACTTGTACTTTGGTGAGGCTCCACCTCCGTCTTTGCTTGCACTCAGTGCCCAAGTACCTGGCAGCCGAGAGTGGTTGGTGCATGCTGGGAGCTTGAGCAAAGTATTGAGCCCTGGCCTACGTGTGGGTTGGTTGATTGCGCCCAAAGAGTTGTTGGCCAAGGCGACCATGTGCAAGCAGTTCAGTGATGCTCACACCTCCACCTTTGCTCAAGCCACTGCTGCCGCATACCTTCAAAGTGGACGCATGCCTGCGACATTGAACCAAGTTAGAGCTGTTTATGCAAAACGTGCAAAGACCATGGGCAGGTGCTTGAAGGAGAGTCTAGGGGAGAAAATCTCATTCACTGAGCCACTTGGCGGATTGTTTTTTTGGGCTCGTCTCACGGGGGCAAACTCAGGGCCCACCGATGGCGCTGCGTTTGCAAAGAGTGCCATCTCTCAAGGGGTGGCTTTTGTGCCTGGTGCGCCTTTTTATGCCAATGACCCGGATCATGCGACTTTGAGACTTTCGTTTGCCACGTCAGATGAGGGTCTCATTGAAGAGGGTATTGCGCGTTTGTCAAAGGCTTGAAAAATCAGAAATCCAAAATTGTCAAGTTTTCTGCCTTGATCAATCACACTTCAATTGTGTGAAACATTTTTGATAAAACTCTAAAAGTTGTCCACAGAAACTGTGGGTAACTCCTACCCGAAACTTAAAAAAAGCTAGACGCTATAAGCACTCTATCGGCGTGCTCGTTATTTAGACTTTTGATCACAAAATGAGCCGTTGTGTGAAATTTCTCGTTTGATGTTTCACGCGAGTCAAAATTTTATTTTTTATTCAATTGAATCTATCAACCTAGACTTTTATGGTAATCGTCTTCGTTTAAAAGTGCATCCAATTGCGCTTCGTTTTTCAGTTCAAGCTGATAGATCCAACCCGCACCCATGGGGTCGGTGTTGAGCAATGAGGGATCACTTGATAAGGCCTCGTTTACCGCACAAACGACGCCAGAGGCAGGCGAGAAAACGTCTGCAGCAGCTTTCACAGATTCGACCACACAAATTTGATCAAACTGTTCAATGTGTTGACCCATTGAAGGCAGTTGAATAAAAACGATGTCACCCAAGGTCTCTTGTGCGTGAGGCGTGATGCCAACTTTGGGTGTCAGCGTCCCTGTTTCAATCCATTGATGTTGCGTTGAGAATTTAGGGTTCATGGTGTTTAAATAAGGAACGTGTTTTGGTGTTGAGGCAGAGGCGCGAAGAGACCCGTCATTACATGCTGGAATAGACTGGCCCGCCACCGCCCTCGGGTGCGACCCAAACGATGTTTTGTGAGGGGTCCTTGATGTCACACGTTTTACAGTGCACGCAGTTTTGGGCATTGATTTGAAGACGGTGGCCACTGGAGGTGTCTTGAACGTATTCATAAACGCCAGCCGGACAAAACCTGGCCTCGGGTCCCGCAAATTGGGCCCAATTGATTCTCAAAGGGATGCTCTCATCTTTGAGTGTCAGGTGAGCAGGTTGGTTCTCTTCATGGTTGGTGTTGCTGATGAAGACACTGCTCAATTTGTCAAATGAGAGCACGCCATCGGGTTTGGGGTATTCAATGGGTGGACAATCTTTGGCCGCTTTCAGGCTCAGGTGGTCAGGAGACTTTTTGTGGATGGTCCAAGGAATATGGCCCTTCAATACAAATTGTTCAATGCCCGTCATGAGCGTACCCACCCACCGGCCTTTTTTGAACCATTGTTTGAAATTGCGAGCTTTGTAGAGCTCTTGGTAGAGCCAACTCGCCTCAAATGCTTTGGGGTAATTGACCAACACATCGTGTTCTTGGTTGTTTTGCAAAGCATCAAAAGCTGCTTGCGCAGCGAGCATGCCGGTTTTGATGGCTGCGTGTGAGCCTTTGATGCGGCTTGCATTCAAAAATCCAGCCTCACAGCCAATCAATGCGCCACCAGGAAAGACCGTTTTGGGTAGACTCAGTAGTCCGCCTGCGGTGATGGCACGTGCACCGTAGGAGAGCCTTTTACCTGGCTTGATGCCTTGTGCCTGGTTGCCCTCAAAGTACCAACGGATGTTGGGGTGTGTTTTGAACCTTTGAAACTCTTCAAAGGGGTTGAGCCACGGGTTGCTGTAGTCCAGGCCAATGACAAAGCCAACGGCGACTTGGTTCTTTGGCAGGTGGTAGAGAAAGGAGCCGCCATAGGTATCGTCCTCTAGGGGCCAGCCTGAACTGTGAACCGCCAAACCCGCCTCATGGCGTTTGGGGTCAATTTCCCACAATTCTTTGATGCCAATGCCGTAGCCTTGGGGATCTTTGCCTTCGTCCAATTTGAAGTGTTCGATCAACTCACGGCCCAATTGACCTCTTGAGCCTTCGGCAAAAAAGGTGTACTTCGCATGCAACTCCATGCCCAGTTGAAATTGAGGGGTTGGCTGGTGGTCCCGTCCAATGCCCATGTTGCCTGTGGCAACACCCATCACAGCACCTTGCTCGTTGTAGAGTACTTCAGTGGCTGCAAAACCAGGAAATATCTCCACGCCCAAATTCTCAGCCTGTGTGCCCAACCACTTCGTGACTTCGCCCAAGCTTACGATGAAGTTGCCGTGGTTTTGGAAACATTCAGGTAATAAAAAGTTGGGAATTCGAAAGCCACCTGTTTTGGAAAGCATTAAAAAAGCGTCGTCCTTGACACTTTGATGAAGAGGGGCTCCAAGCTCCTTCCAATTGGGAAACAACTCACTCAATGCCTTGGGATCCATGATGGCACCTGAAAGAGTGTGAGTGCCCACTTCAGATGCTTTCTCGAGAACCGCAACACTGATTTCGCGTTGATGTTGATTGGCCAGTTGTTTGAGATGAATGGCGCTTGCAAGACCGGCTGGGCCAGCGCCAACAATCACCACGTCGTAGGGCATGGATTCACGAGGACCGAATTGAGCAAGGATGTCTTGGTTTGTCATGGAGGGTGATCTAGAGTTAGGTGCCAAGGATCTATTTTAACGGTCAAAGACCCTAGATCAGGTAAGGGAGAAAATGGATAAGATCTCAGCTGGCCATCGGTAAATCGTTGATTGCTTGTATGGTCCTTCCTGGGTGTGCAATTTGAGTTCAATTGACTTTTTATGAAAGTGAAATCATGAGCTATTCAATCGATTTAACGGGACGTGTGGCCTTGGTGACGGGAGCCTCAAGTGGCTTGGGTCGGCAGTTTGCAAAAACACTTTGTTTGGCTGGTGCAACGGTGGTTTTGGCGTCCAGGCGAGTGGACTTGCTGAAGGATTTAAGGGCTGAGTTGGAGGCACAAGGCGGGCAAGCTCATGTGAGCGAGTTGGATGTGACCAGTGTGCGTGATATTCAAGCCAGTGTGGAGCAAATGGAGTTGGAGGTGGGCCCCATTGACATTTTGATCAACAACTCTGGGGTCAGTCAAACTCAAAAATTACAAGATGTAGGCGAGGAAGACTTTGATTTCATTTTTGATACCAATGTCAAAGGAGCATTTTTTGTGGCTCAAGCGGTTGGTCAAAAGATGTTGTTCAGGGCCAGAGCCAGTGAGCGAGATGCCTTTCCAGGAGCCAGAATTGTCAACGTGGCCTCTGTTGCGGGCCTCAAAGCCTTGCCTCAAATTGGGATTTACTCGATGAGCAAAGCAGCCATCATTCACATGACCAAGGCCATGGCCTTGGAGTGGGGTAGGTATGGGATCAATGTGAATGCGATTTGCCCGGGCTACATTGATACCGAGATCAACCACCATCATTGGAGCACTGAGCAAGGCAAGAAGCTCATTCAAATGCTACCCAGAAAAAGGGTTGGACAAGTCTCAGACCTGGATGCGCTCATCGTCATGTTGAGCAGTCCGCAGAGTCACTTTTTGAATGGCTCCATCATATCTGCCGATGATGGCTTTGCTTTGTGAGCTCAATTGCTGTGGGCTAGAATGTCTCTACACAGGTCTGAATGGGACCTTTTGGCATGACAAGATCCAATTGTTAAGGAGTTGTTTTTGAACAAGATTTTTAATTCGGCCCAAGATGCACTCAAAGACATCGTTAAAAATGGCCAATTGCTTGCTGTGGGCGGTTTTGGACTTTGCGGCATTCCAGAAGCCTTGATCGATGCTTTGAAGGATACCGGTGTGAAAGATCTCACGGTCATTTCAAACAATGCAGGTGTGGATGGATTTGGTTTGGGTAAATTGCTGGAGACCCATCAAATTAAAAAAATGATTGCCTCATACGTGGGTGAGAACAAAGAGTTTGAACGACAGTTTTTGGCGGGTGAGTTGGAGTTAGAGTTCACTCCACAAGGCACTTTGGCTGAAAAGCTTCGAGCTGGCGGGGCTGGCATTCCAGCCTTTTTCACCAAAACAGGTGTTGGCACCATGGTTGCTGAGGGCAAAGAGCTCAGGGACTTCAATGGTGAGACCTATGTGATGGAATTGGCATTGAACCCAGATGTGGCCCTGGTGAAGGCTCATCGTGCCGATCGAAGTGGTAATTTGCAGTTCAGGTACACAGCTAGAAATTTCAATCCTGCAGCAGCAATGGCAGGAAAAATTTGTGTTGTCGAGGTTGAAGAAATCGTTGATGTGGGGGCCATGGCGCCTGATGAGGTTCATTTGCCTGGCATTTACGTTCATCGAATCGTTTTGAATGCCACGCCCGAAAAACGCATTGAAAAAAGAACCATTACCGAGAAAGCGGAGAGTTAATCATGGCTTGGACTCAGGATCAAATGGCAGCGAGAGCTGCAAAAGAGTTGGAAGATGGGTTCTACGTTAACCTGGGAATCGGTATTCCCACTTTGGTTGCCAATCACGTCAATCCAGACATAGAAGTGTGGCTTCAGTCCGAAAACGGCATGCTTGGTATTGGCCCGTTTCCGCATGAGGACCAAGTTGATGCGGATTTGATCAATGCGGGTAAGCAAACGGTGACCACCATAGCGGGATCCTCTATTTTTGGCTCTCACGAGAGCTTTGCAATGATCAGGGGTGGAAAAATTAATTTATCCATACTTGGCGCCATGCAAGTGAGTGAAAAAGGCGATTTGGCCAATTGGATGATTCCTGGCAAGATGGTCAAGGGCATGGGGGGCGCCATGGATTTGGTGGCTGGGGTCAAACGCGTGATCGTGCTCATGGAGCACGTGGCCAAGAAAAAAGACGGAACTGAAGATTTAAAAATATTGCCCCAATGCACACTTCCCTTGACGGGGGTGGGCGTGGTGGACAGAATCATCACCGATTTGGGCGTGTTTGACGTCACACCCCAAGGACTAAAGGTGGTGGAGCTCGCGCCAGGTGTCAGCCACGAGATGGCGCAAAGTAAAACTGGTGTGCCATTGCACCATTGATTGCAGTATTGAATTGCAGCATTGAATGCACTCAAAAGGGCCTCAGGGCAATGCACCCTCACCCCTTTTGATGCCCAGTAGGGGTGGGACCTCTTGCTTGAGTTATCGAGTGAGAGGTGTTTTCAGCGTTTTGACCATCAACTTGCCCATTCGATCAAAATATTGAATGGCCTTGGTGGTTGGCATCATATATTTGGTGCGCTTGTTATCGCCTTGATAGACCGAATCGATTAATTTGAGTTCTTTCAGTTGGTCCAATTTGCGGTGAATGGTGGCAGGTGAGGCAATGTGGTCAAGACCCATGGCCTCAGTCACAGTCAGGGGCTGAGAGGCTTGGGCTCTCACGGCCACAATCTCAAGGAGTTTTTTACACTCCAAGTCCATTTGGGGGAGATCAGGAGACTGCTCGACGGCTTCAAGCAAATTTAGAAACCGAATGTAGATGCGGCTATTTTTCATATTATGAGTAACAGACAGTAAAAAAAATCTAAAAAATATAGATGTAACAATTCGTCAATTATATGACTGCAGGTCTTGTCCCGAATTTGAGTAGCCATATATTATTCATTGAGGGCCTTTTTGGCGGTTTTTTACCTGCTGTGAAAATATAATCATTACCATTGTGTCCGGCGCCTGTCGCGCGCCTGAGCTTCTTTCCATGGCTGCATTGCAGCATTTTTCACCAGGTTTACTGCTCATGAGTATTGCTCAACTCTCCGTTGCTGACATTCGCAAAACGTTCATTGACTTCTTTGCGGCAAGAGGACACGCCGTGGTCGCTTCAAGTTCTTTGGTGCCGCACAATGATCCCACTTTGATGTTCACCAATTCGGGCATGGTTCAGTTCAAGGATGTCTTTTTGGGGGCGGATAAGCGTCCCTATGTTCGAGCAACTTCGGTACAAGCTTGTTTGCGAGCGGGCGGCAAGCACAACGACTTGGAGAACGTTGGTTACACAGCGCGCCATCATACATTTTTTGAAATGCTTGGCAATTGGAGTTTCGGAGACTACTTTAAGAGGGACAGTTTGAAGTGGGCTTGGGAACTTTTGACCCAGGTGTATGGATTGCCCGCTGAGCGCTTGTGGGCGACGGTCTACTTTGAGGACGATGAGGCCTACGACATTTGGACCCAAGAAATTGGTTTACCCAAGGAGCGAGTGGTTCGGATTGGCGACAACAAGGGTGGTCGTTACCAGTCCGATAATTTTTGGATGATGGCAGATACAGGACCTTGCGGTCCTTGTTCAGAAATCTTCTTCGACCACGGACCTGATGTTGCAGGGGGGCCTCCTGGAAGTCCCGATGCAGATGGAGACCGTTACATTGAAATTTGGAACAACGTGTTCATGCAGTTTGACATGCAAACCGATGGAAGCGTCAAGAAGTTGCCCGCTCCCTGTGTGGACACGGGCATGGGTCTTGAGCGCTTGGCAGCCATCTTGCAGCATGTGCACAGCAACTACGAAATCGATTTGTTTGATCACTTGATTCGTGCGGCTTCCCGGGAGACTGGGTGCGAGAACTTGTCTGAAAACTCTTTGAAGGTGATCGCAGATCACATTCGAGCCACCTCATTTTTGATCAGCGATGGTGTCATCCCAAGCAACGAAGGTCGAGGCTACGTGCAGCGTCGCATCATCCGTCGTGCAATTCGACATGGTTACAAATTGGGAAAGAAAACACCTTTCTTCCACAAATTGGTGCCTGATTTGGTGGCTCTCATGGGTGCGGCTTATCCAAATTTGAAAAACCAAGAGGACAAAATCACTCAGGTGCTTAAAACAGAGGAAGAGCGATTCTTTGAAACCCTTGAGGTGGGCATGCAAATTTTGGAGGAGGCATTGTCTGGCGGAGTAAAAACATTGCCCGGTGATGTTGCCTTTAAATTGCATGACACCTATGGCTTTCCTTTGGATTTGTCTGGAGACGTGTGCCGTGAAAAGGGTGTTGAGCTCGATGAGGCGGGATTTCACGTGGCCATGGACAAACAAAAAGCACAGGCCAGAGCCTCAGGTAAGTTCAAAATGGACAAGGCGTTGGAGTACCAAGGACAAAGCAACGACTTCATCGGTTACGACACCTTGAGCTCTAGAACGAATGTGTTGGCCTTGTACGTTGCAGGTTCTCCAGTCAATCAAATCTCCGCTGGCGAGAGCGCCAGCGTGGTCCTTCAATCCACTCCTTTTTATGCCGAGAGTGGTGGGCAAGTGGGAGATCAAGGTTTGTTGAGTTCACCAGGGGTGCTCTTTGAGGTCGAGGATACGCAAAAAATCAAAGCCGATGTGTTCATCCACATTGGCACTTTGGCCCATGGTCAATTGAAGGTGGGAGATGTGGTTGAGGCCCATGTGAATGAGGCTGTGAGACTGGACTCAATGAGGCACCACTCTGCAACCCACCTCATGCACCATGCTTTGAGGACGGTGCTGGGCGAGCACGTTCAGCAAAAAGGTTCTTTGGTGACCCCTCATCGCACTCGATTCGATTTCGTTCACGATGGCGCGGTGACCACAGAGCAACTCAAGAGCATTGAAGAAATTGTGAATGCTCAAATCCTGCGCAATCAGGCCACAGAGGCCGTGGTGATGGACTTGGAGTCGGCCAAGACATCCGGTGCGATGATGCTGTTTGGGGAAAAATACGGCGAAAACGTGAGGGTCTTGAGCATTGGCGACAGCAAAGAGTTGTGTGGTGGCACTCACGTGAGAGCAACGGGTGACATTGGACTCTTCAAAATCGTCTCAGAAGGTGGTGTTGCCGCTGGTGTTAGGCGCATTGAGGCGGTGGCTGGCCGCGTTGCCTTGGCCCATGTGGAGGGCATGCAGGCACAGTTGGACGAATCTGCGCAGACCCTAAAGACCACTCCCGATGAGTTGGCTCAAAGGGTCAAGCAAACACTGGAGCATCAAAAAGTGCTGGAAAAAGAGCTCGGTCAGCTCAAATCTCAATTGGCAGTTTTGCAAAGCAATGAATTGCTGAGCCTGGCCAAAGTTCACGGTTCCGTGAAAGTGTTGATTCACGAGATGAAAGGCGCGGATTCACAGGCGTTGAAGGATTCGATCGATTTGCTCAAAGACAAGTTGGGCTCAGCGGTGGTTGTGCTTTGCAGTGTTCAAGGTTCTGACAAAGTGCACGTCGCTGCTGGCGTGACCAAGGACCTGACTGCCAAAATCAAGGCCGGTGAGCTGGTGAATTTTGCAGCCCTTCAAGTGGGTGGCAAAGGAGGAGGGCGCCCTGATTTGGCGATGGCTGGAGGCAATCAGCCTCAGCACTTGGCTCAAATGCTTCAAAGCTTGGAGCCTTGGATCGCACAAAAACTCTAAGAAATTGTTCTGAACGCATCCAAGCGCAACAAGCGCGCTTGGGGATCTCCAAGGACCCTGAGCCTTCAGTGAATTTATGGCTGGGATTTCAAATACACCAAATCCCAAACACCGTGTCCCAACTTGAGTCCTCTTTTTTCAAACTTGGTGGAGGACCGGTAACTGGGTCTTCGAGAGTAGAGTCCATCCTCACTGTTTTGTAAGTTCAATTGTTCAAACGTTTGAAAGACCTGGCGCATTTGAACGGCGTAGGGCTCCCAATCGGTTGCACAGTGAATGTAGCCTCCCACCTTCAATTTTTTAAGCAAGGACTCAATGAATGGGGCTTGAATGAGTCGACGTTTGTGGTGCCTGAGTTTGTGCCATGGATCGGGAAAGAAAATGTGGATACCTTGTAAGCTGTGATCTGGGATCATCTCTTGCAAGACCTCAACGGCATCGTGACTGATGATGCGCAAATTCTTAAGTTCCATCTCATGGATGTGCATGAGCAAAGCACCCACACCGGGTTCGTGAACCTCGCAACCTAGAAAGTTGAGCTCGGGCAATGTCTTTGCAATGCTGGCCGTTGCGTCTCCCATGCCAAAGCCAATTTCAAAAACCACTGGTTGATCGGTTTCAAAAACGTTTTTCCAATCCAAGGCTTTGGCCTGGTACTTGATCACAAATTGATCTGACCACTGCGCAATGGCATTGGATTGTCCTGTTGTGGTTCTTCCAGCACGTTTAACAAAGGTTTTGATGCGCTTGGGGAATGCCACATGAGATGCTGGGTCGGTGGGGGAGTGATCTTGGGGCATGGCGTGGGTAAAGGATTTTTAAATAAAGGTCGAGCGCCCAAGTGCTGAAAGCAAAAAAACACAAGGAATACACCGTATTTTAATGGCTTCGATACATCTCTTGCCACTGCGCTGTCCAAGATCTAAGGCTTGACTCAAGGTTGGAGCCTTGTCCCTTAAGGCCCAAGTGCTGGGCTGCGGCTCTCAAAGTTAGATGGGGATCGTTCAGATCGAGCTCAGAGGCCAAGGTTTGCTTGGATAATTTTTGTCCCCACTCGTTTTTAACCAATCCGAGGTGCAAGTAGCTGGGCGCAGTGCGCTTTAATTGTTGATACAAATAGATTTGCCTGGGGGTGTTGTCGGTTAAGTCCTCACCTCTTACGACATGGGTGACATTTTGCTCGATGTCATCAATGACCACGGCCCATTGGTAGCTAAATATTCCCTCTTTTCTTTTGATCACAAAGTCACCCACTTCAAGGGCCAAGTTTTGAGCAAGTGGTCCCAGTCTGCGGTCTGTCCATTCAATGACCACGTGAGGCAAATGAATGCGAACGGCACCCTTGAAATTGAGAATAGGGCTTTGATCGCACTCAGAGGCTCGCAAATCAAGCGCTTTGCAAGTTCCCTTGTAGACGGGGGAGTGTGACACATCAGGGGGTGTCTGAGTCAGCGCCGAAGTGGCCAAATTTGCCAAGGCAATGGATTTTCTGGAGCATTGGCAAGCATACAACGCTGAGTTGGACTCAAGTGCTTGAGCATATCGCCAGTAGATGCCGTGTCTTTGGCTTTGGTAGAGGATGGGGCCATCACTCTCAAGGCCGAGGCTGGAGAGTTGATGGAGGATCTTGTTTGTAAAGACCTGCGAGCATCTCTCAGCATCAATGTCTTCAATGCGAATGAGCCATCTCCCTTGGTGACTTCTCGCATCTAGCCAACTCCCAAGAGCCGTCACCAATGACCCCATGTGCAATGGGCCAGTGGGTGAGGGAGCAAAGCGACCAACGTAAGGCTTCAATTGATTTAGGTTTTTAGCATTTCCAGTGCCAATGTCAAACCACTCACAAAGGCATTTTCCACTCGGTGACCGAGGTGCCAGTCGCCACAGGTACCCAAGCCCATTTGGGCATTCCATTGGAAACTTTGCCCAAGAGGCGTGATGGTTTTTGCATAACGCCAGCGGTGCAAAAGGGTGAAGGAGGGTTCTGCATAAATGCCAGTGAGCTCAGCAAACCCTTTGATGAGTTTGGCTTTGACCCTTTCATCGGAATCCTCGATGTGCTCCAAGGACCAATCGGTACTCGCTTGCACCGTCCAGCGCTCAATGCCTGCGCGGGCAGGCTTGGAGGTTTCTCGGCTGAGCCAAGCAATTCGATGGTGAATGCTCCTTGCGCAATTCCATTGTGGACCCCACCGATTTAAGTTGGGTTGGCTGGCTTGGGGATAAGCCAGCATCAAGGTCCAGCAAGGTCCGATTTCGACTTTGTCCATGGCCTCAATGAAGTGAGTTTTGTGCACCTTGGAGCTTGAGCGGCGGAGCAATTGAGTAGCTTGGGCACTCGGAATGGCCAAAATGACTTGGTCAAAGCCGCTGTGGATCACACCTTGCTGATTCATTGAACCCAGGGTGTTGGGCTCGCCAGCATGGGGTGAGCTTTGAGCTCTGAGTTGCCACCTTGAGGGGTGAATGGCATCGACCTCAATGCTCTCGATGGCGGTGTGGATGTGCAATTGTCCAGTGGCCATCAAAGGCTGAGCCCAGTGGAGCAACAATGCATTCATGCCCGGTTGTGCCACAAAGTGTGGATCTTTTGGGGGGTTGGCAGCTTCTAAGACAGCGCCATGTGCATCCAAAACCCTGACTCCAGTGGCACTCCAGGGTTTGACCAGGGCTTGGGTGCCAGGAACCTCTTTCAATGCCTTGGCAAAGCGCTCATCTCTGACCGTGAAATACTGTGCCCCTTTGTCAAAACTTCCCAAAGGCGTGTTTTGAGTGGCCATGCGTCCACCTGGGCCAGCGCTTTTTTCAAACACTTGAACATCATGCCCTGCTTTTAAAAGGGTTCTGGCCGCAGTGATACCTGCCATGCCGGCACCTATGATCGCAATTCGTTTTTTCATCACCGGGCCTTTGTTTGGGTTTTAGAAGGAGTTAAAGAAAGAGAATTTTTGGAGTTTGTGCTCAGCAAAGCTTTTTGGGTAGAGGGTTTTTCAAGTTGATCCAACCACCACTTGAGAGCCCTGTTGTTTTGAATCTCACCTCGGAAAGACTTTTCCCGTCGCCACGCATAAGACACTTTAGCAAAACGAGTGGGTCTTTCAACCTCGCAAACCACTAATTGAGAGGATTTTATGTAGGGCATGGCCACTGACAGGGGTAAAAATCCCACGCCCAAGCCCAACAGTTGAGCTTGTAGTTTGGTCTGCATTGAGGGCACTGTCAAGACCTCCTGTCCACCCAATAGACCCACTGTTACACCTTGTCCTTTGGGAGTGGAGTCTGCAATGGCCACGGCTCTGAAAGCCCTGATTTGAATGTCACTCAATGGTTTTTTGATCAAAGCCAAGGGGTGTTTGGGAGGAACGACAAACACAAATTCAACTTGACCCAGGTTTTTATGGTCCAAGCCGCTCACTTGACCCAAGTCTCCAACCGTGCCAATGGCCAAATCGGCTTGACCCATGGTCAACGCGTGCAGCGTCCCCGATAGAGTCTCATCTGAGAGCTTGATTCTTGTGGGGGCCTTTAAGTCATAAAACGCCGAGCACAATTCCAGCACAGTTTGTCGATCAATCAAGCTATCGAGCGCAATGTGCAATTCGCTCTCCCATCCCGTTGCAATGCGTTTGATTCGGTTGGACAAAGCGTGAATGTCCTCCAGTACACGGGTGCCCTCCAGCAGCAAGGCCTCTCCTGCGGGAGTGAGCTTTGCTTGACGAGACTGGCGATTGAAGAGCAAAACGTCCAGTGAGTCCTCAATTTGTCGCACTCTGTAGGTGAGAGTACTTGGAACCAAATCGAGTGCCCTGGCTGCTTTTGCAAAACTGCCCTCGTGGGCAATGAGTTGCAGCATGGTCAAGGTCCCTGGAGTCAAGACATGGTGAGCTGAATCAATGAACATGGCTGATCATTCAAAAAAATTGAATGATGCCATCAATTGGGCTTGATGTCACGTCAGATTTGAGCCTCTATAGTAGAACTTTTAGGAGTTCTATTTCATGATCAAAATCAGAAAATCAGATGAAAGAGGGTATGCCGACCACGGTTGGTTGAAGTCCTATCACAGCTTTTCTTTCGCGGGGTATCACGATCCTCGCTACATGGGGTGGGGAAATTTACGCGTGATCAATGAGGACCGAATTGAGCCAGGGACTGGTTTTGGAACTCATGGACACAGAGACATGGAGATCATCAGTTACGTGCTTTCGGGTGCCTTGGCGCACAAGGACAACATGGGAAATGTGGTCTCCATTCCTCCTGGGGATGTTCAACGCATGAGCGCTGGCACTGGCGTACAGCACAGTGAATTTAATCATGCACCCAAGGATCAGACCCACTTTTTTCAAATTTGGATTTTGCCCAATGAGTTGAATGTGACACCCAGCTATGAGCAAAAAACCATCGATCCACCATTGAAAAGAGGCAAGCTTTTACCCGTTGCGTCAAATCTACCGCATGCGCACGCTGTAAAAATTCATGCCGATGCCACTCTTTATGCAGGGCTCTTTGATGGGGATGAAGAGGCTACGCTTGATGTTTCAAAAGAGCGTTTGTTTTATGTTCATTTGGTCAAAGGCACAGTTTGCGTCAATGGCCAAATTCTGCAGGGTGGAGATGCAGCCCTCATTGCAGAAGAGTCAAGGATTCATCTGGATCAAGCTCAGGATGCAGAAGTTCTGTTTTTCGATTTGGCAGCACATTAATTTTTTTAACACATGGAGTCAATCATGACAAAGACAGCAGTGGTATTTCATTCAGGTTATGGTCACACACAAAAAGTGGCTCAAAGTGTTGCCGATGGCGCACACGCAGATTTGGTGGCAATTGATGCTGAGGGCAACCTCACTGAAGCGCAGTGGGCCATTTTGGATGCAGCGGATGCCATTATTTTCGGATCTCCCACTTACATGGGAACGGTTTCATGGCAATTCAAAAAATTTGCTGATGCAACCTCTACCCGTTGGTATTCACGTGCATGGGCCAATAAGTTAGCAGGTGGATTCACCATCTCCGCGAATTTAAGCGGTGACAAGCTCTCCACACTTCAGTATTTGATCACCCTTGCCATGCAAAACGGAATGATTTGGGTCGGTCAGGATCAATTGAACGATGGGCACGTTAATCGTTTGGGTTCACACTCTGGCGTGATGGGACAAGTCGGTCCAACTGACAGTGCTGACGCGATTCCACAAAACGATCTCGATACTGCAAAAGCTTATGGCGCTCGTGTAGCCCAGTTTGCTGCAAAGCTCAAGGCTTAACAATTAAGGATTGGGCCCTTCAATGGGCTCAAGATTGGGCTTGAGGGCAATTCTTTCGTCAAATACAAAGCAATTGCCCTCGTATTGATCTCCCCCAACTTCCTCGAAATATTTCAAAATACCGCCTTCGAGTTGGTAGACATTGGGGTGTCCGAGTTCGGAGAGAAGAATGGCGGCTTTCTCACACCGAATGCCACCAGTGCAGTAGCTCACAATGGTTTTATCTTTGAGCTCATCAATGTGTTGCCTGGCTTGCTCAGGAAATTGCGTGAAATGCCTGATTTTCCAATCGATGGCATTTTTAAAGCGGCCATATTCCACTTCGAAACCATTTCGTGTGTCCAAGCTCACGACTTCACGCCCCTCATCGTCAACCCCTTTTTTGAGCCACTCCTGAAGTTTTTTTGCGCTCACGCTAGGCGCACGCCCGGCCTCAGGTCGAATGGTCGGGTGATTCATTCGAATGATTTCGTTTCTAATTTTGACAATTAACTTTTTAAAAGGTTGAACCTCAGACCAACTCTCTTTGGGAGTGAGGGTGGCAAATCTTGAATCGGACTTTAAAAAATCAACAAAAGCGTGAATTCGCTCAGGTAAACCGGCCACGAATAAATTGATGCCTTCTGGAGACAATAAGACGGTACCTTTTAACTCAAGATCTTTGGCAACTCTCGTGTGCTCAAGCTTCAATTCCTCCACATTGTCAATGGAGACGAAGAGGTAAGTGGAGATGTTAAGGATGTTGTTCACAGCTTTATTTTAAGATACAAATGTTGAGTACCCGTCAAGTCTTTTTACAACGCTTGAGGGTAAATAATGATAAACATTTTCACAATCGTTCACAAGGACGTATTGTAGTGGTGACTTTTTTTCAGTTGATTGGGTTTCTGTCGCAATGCACGGCAGAGTTTTGCCTACAATGCTTGGCATGTTTGTACATTTAAGACTTCACACTGAATTTTCCATTGTTGATGGGGCCAACCGAATTGATGTTTTGGTCTCTGAAGCGCATGCAGATTCACAGCCTGCGCTGGCCATCACGGATTTGAATAATTTATTTGGAGCCATTAAGTTTTACAAGGAAACCAGAGGCAAGGGTGTCAAGCCCATCTTGGGGGCTGAGGTGGTTGTTTCCTCCCCTTTTGCCGAGCACATGGGCACGGCTCGCATCATCTTATTGGTTCAAAACAACCAAGGGTATTTGAATTTATGTGAGCTCATCTCCCGAGCTTGGACACAAAACGTGCAACGAGACCTGGCGGTTGTAAAGTGGGAGTGGTTGGTCGAACTCAATGCTGGCTTGGCAATCTTTGACACAATGAACTTCATCAAGCCTGATGTATCTACTCTTTGTATAGGTATGGCGGCCAGTATGGGAGCT
>CAIKYO010000344.1 GCA_903831655.1 uncultured Burkholderiales bacterium | reverse complement strand
GTTAATCCGCAGGTCCCTGGTTCGAGTCCAGGTCGGGGAGCCATAGTATTACTACATGGCTCAAAATATACTTTAGCGTTAATACTTCCTTGCGTACAATAATTTAAATTTGCTGAATAATTAGGCATTATTTAGACTTTATTACACAGTGAATTACACAAAATATTTCTAGATTTTTAAAATCAGAATGTATAGTTGTTGTAGATTGAAAGAAAAAATTTTAACTTTAGGATCCCTCATCAATTGACTCAAAGGCGTGACAAATAAGTTGCCACTTGATCAATTTCTTTTTCAGTCAATGACTGCGTGACGAATTGCATTGGGGTATCAGGTCTTCCAATATTTGCATGGAAAACATGCAATTGTTTAACCAAGTACTGTTTGTGCTGCCCTGCCAATCTTGGAAAGTCATTTTGTCCCTGTGCCATCGTGCCATGACAATTTTGACAGGCTGGAATACCGCGATCAACCATGCCATTCAAATAGATCAATTTTCCAAAATAGTCATCTGGCATGACTTGGGCTTTTTCATTGATCAATTGTTGTTGTGCGAGAAATTCTGATATTTCACCGATTTGCTTGACTGTCAAACCGTGACTCATGCCGTACATAAACTCTGGAGCCAAACGATCAGAACGAGAATGATCTTTAAATTTCATGAGCTGACTTTGCAAATAGCCAATTTGCTGTCCAGCCAGTTTGGGAAATTGCGGGGAAGTTGAATTACCGTTTTGACCATGACACTCAGAACAAACTTGCTTAACCAAAGTAACACCAGAAACATCTGCATTTCCAAGGTCTCGGGAACGCTCAATATTGCTACATGCAGAAAGACTCAAGTAAGCAACTATAAGTAAGAGGTTTTTAAATATACTCATTTTGAATCCCCTGAATCAATATGCTGTCCAAATATAAAGTCGCAAGGTATTGGCATCTGAGGCGGCGGCCAATCCTCCTGCAGTAATTGCTGTCAATTTATCATAGGCTGTGTATTGAAGCCCAAGACGTACATTTTGTAGAGGGTTCCAAAAAATTTCATAGGTCCCCCCCTGCATAGATCCATCAGTGTAATTAAAGTAAGCCAAACTCGTACCATATTTGGCTTGATAAATGTAGGATCCCTTTAACCGCATCACATTAACTAAAGCTGAAGCTTGATTGGGAGAATCATTCGGTGCAAAATTTGTACTTTGTTTTTGAAATGTTCCTTGCAAAGTCACAGTATGAGGATCAAGTAAATATTGGTATTGAAAATCTACACCACGAAGTTGCGAAGACAGATAACTGTTGGAGTCACTGATCAGTCCTGTTGAGTTTGGATCAAAATAATGGGTGTCAAAGCCTGACATTCCAATCATTATATTTTCTGGCCCCCACTCTTTGTTATATGCAATTCTCCAATAAGTGTTTTTACCAGAAAGATAATTTGCATCGTTACCTGAATTGAACGAGCTTAAAAATGAATTCGCTGTTCGATAAAAACCAATTTCAGCATAGTATGTTTTGTTTAGAAAAGCATATGCACTAAGTCCAGCAGCGTTGCCGGTTAATCCGTTTGCAGGATATGCTGTATTCGCATCGGAAAATGCATTTGAACCTTTACCGTTGGATTGGGGTACATACTGCATCCAAGCAGGCGATGTATTCCAAGGATCACTTACACTAGGCCTATTATTTAAGGAGAATCCATAAATTAGATCTTTGGATAACGTTACAATCTGATCGGCGTATCTAATGTCCATACTGTCAGTGCCGAAAGTACCTAAGGAATAATTTCCACTGCTATCAGTACCTCCAAATCTATCGTACGTGAACTGAGTGAAAGCTCCTAAGTTATCATTGATTTTCCCGGCAAGAAAAACGCTTCCAGTCTCAAAATCAATTGAGTTATTTTTTAGAGGTAAATTCAAAGCTTGCCCTGAATTTACTTGCATTGCTGTGTTCACATTAGAGATATTTTTGATGTTTGAGCCTCCCGCTACTCCCATCACTGAAGGCGACAATGCTCTTTCGCCTAATGTGTATCCAGTCAATTTAAATAAACGACCGTATGGCGTTAACTCTGGAAATTGACCGCCAGCATGACAAGCCATACAGTTTTGTCCCGTCTGGTTAGCAAAGGATGGCAATGCAAAAGATCCAGACGATTCCAACATTAGCAAACCTAATATCAAAAGGCGTAACCAGTACTGAATTTCACACAAAAACAGTAATTTGGACATTTTTGCTCCTTTTCGGCTATCTAAATATAGTCATTTTTGGATATCCAATGTTGATGTGAATCAATAATTCATATCTAAATAAAAAAATTCGTGGACTATTAATACAAGGAGCTATCCCTAGATCGATTCAAACGATTATCCGAAGCTAAGTCGACGTTATATTCACAAGTAATCAATATGTGTGTTTTTTCACTGATACTAAGGGCCAATTAATTGGAAATTTGTTCTCCAAAATCTTAACAAAGCTCTAATTTCACATCGAATTTACCAGAAAGCTAAAAGAGCTGGGCCTTCACTGAGGGCTAATTTATGAAACAAAGCATTTCCTCACTATAAATTGTCAACCTCTGAAAATATCGAACGGTTCAATCTTGAGTACGCGCCGGATACCGAAGTAGCTTGAGATGCCGGCGATCACGACCACCATACCGAATGCCAGACTCAGGTTCCAGACGGTAATGATCGCGGCGTAGTTGGGCAAACGTGCACGCATGACCGATATCATCACCGTCACTAGGCCCAAGCCCAGACCGAACCCAGTGAGAGCAGTGAAGGTTGCCATGAACAAGATCATGAAAACCAGTTCGCGTCCTTTGGCGCCAATGGCCTTGAGGGCACCAAACTTCTCCAGGTTCTCTAGGATGAAGCTGTAAAAAGTCTGCCCTGAGATTGACAGTCCGACGAGAAAACTGATCACCGTCATGATCAAAATGTTGGTGCCGATGCCGGTCTTATAGGTGTAGTAATCAGCAATCCGGGAGTTGAATTCGTCCTTGGTCAAAGCAACGTAGCCGAGCTTAGCCACTTGCTGTTTAATGCTGGCGATCGCAGCTTGGTTCGTCGCATGCAGCAACACATAGGAGATCGTGAAGCGCGTCGTTGGAATATATTCAATGGCGCGGCTGTAGGTGGTGTAGAGCGTGGGCACACCGTTTAAGCCGTTAGATGCGACCTTGGCGATACCCACGATCACGCCTCTATGGTCATTAATTTCGAAGGACGTGCCGATCTTTGGATGTTCGAGTTTGTCGATTTCGGCATCATTGACCGCGAAGAAGGAATTGTCGGCGTAGATATCTTCTATCTTTCCCTGCTCAAGTTCTGGGCGACCAAACAGGCTGGTGTCATCAAGGCCAACGACTGTGATTCCCTGGTAGGTACCGCTGGCGAGCCTGACTTGCGCGCCAGCGATGAACAATGGCACGGCGTAGCTTACGCCATCCATGCTGCGTACAGCGTCCAGCAAATAATTAGGCAGCGGAATCGGACTGGTTGGCGTGTTTACTGCCGGGTCCATGATCCACATCGTGGCGCCGATGTTGGTCACTGTCGAAGAAGCGCGGTTCAGGATGCCTGCAAACATTGCGGTCATCTGCATCATCAGGAATACAGCAAATGTGATTCCAATCAGCAGTGCCG